>NZ_CCBH010000174.1:0-105038 GCF_001368935.1 Novosphingobium sp. KN65.2 | reverse complement strand
CGCTGCCCATGCGAAGGGCCGCACCGGCTTTCCGGTGCGGCCCTTCTCATTGAGCAAGCCAACAGGGCCGTCCCGCCAATCGGGCACGGCCTTTTTCATGTCCGGCCTGTCCGCAGGCTGCGCTCGCACTTTTGCAGGCAAGCGCCCCCACTGTGCAGGTGCGGCCTGACGCGTCTTTCATTGCACCTGAACTTGCAAAAATGATGCTGGAGAATTGCACGCAAAACGCGCAATGGCATGGCGTGCTTTCAGCCCCGACGGCAGGCCCTGTGCGCGCGGCAATTTGCGTCGATGCGGCGGCATGCTAATACGTTAGAGCTAAGTATCAAAATTTCTTTTCGGTTGCACTGTGCGCAATTTTTGTTCAACAGCGCGCCGCACTTACATTGATGAGGACCTAGTTCGATGGCGACGCTCGCCGATGCCGGCCTGACCTTCACTTCCCTGCCCCACCCCTCGCCGACCGGTGCGGATCAGCGTGCTGCGATTCTTGCCAATCCGGGCTTCGGCACGCACTTCTCGGACCACATGGTGGTGATCGAATGGACCGAGGGTCAGGGCTGGCACGATGCCGTGATCGGTCCGCGCCAGCCGATCGCACTCGATCCGGCCGCTTCGGTTCTCCACTACGCGCAGGAAATCTTCGAAGGACTCAAGGCCTACAAGCAGGCGGACGGCAGCATCGCCCTGTTCCGCCCCGAGGCCAACGCCGCGCGCTTCAATCGCTCGGCCGAGCGTCTGGCCATGCCCGAACTGCCCGAAGCGCTCTTCGTGGAATCCATCGAGCGGCTGGTCCAGGCCGATCGCGACTGGATCCCGGAGGCCGAGGGCGCCTCGCTCTATCTGCGACCGTTCATGATCGCGACCGAAGCCTTCCTCGGCGTGCGTCCGGCCAAGCAGTACAAGTTCATCGTCATCGCCAGCCCGGCGGGCAACTACTTCAAGTCGGGCGCCCCGGCAGTCTCGATCTGGGTCAGCGATTATACCCGCGCTGCCCCGGGCGGCACCGGCGCTGCCAAGTGCGGCGGCAACTACGCCGCCAGCCTCGTGCCGCAGGGCGAGGCGATTGCCCGCGGCCATGACCAGGTCGTCTTCCTCGATGCCGCCGAGCACAAGTGGATCGAGGAACTGGGCGGCATGAACCTCTACTTCGTGTTCGATGACGGCACCCTGCTCACCCCGGAACTGACCGGCACGATCCTGCCCGGCATCACCCGCGACAGCCTGCTCACCCTCGCCCGCGAGGAAGGGCTTACCGTCACCGAGGGCCGCTACTCGATCGACCAGTGGCGCGAGGATGCAAAGTCGGGTCGTCTCGTCGAGACCTTCGCCTGCGGCACCGCCGCCGTGGTCACGCCGGTCGGCAAGGTTTCCGGGCGCGACGGTGAATTCACCGTCGGTTCGGGCGGCCCCGGCCAGCTCACCCAGAAGCTCAAGAGCCGCCTCGTCGCCATCCAGCGCGGGCAGGAAGCCGATACCCACGGCTGGATCCGCAAGATCGGCTGATCGAGCCGCCTTTCGGTTTCGGGATTTCGCAAAAAGGCCCGGCAACGCTTGGCGCTGCCGGGCCTTTTCTCGTGGGGCGAGCAATCGTCCGCTCCGAACCGACTCCCTGCCGCCCCGGACCTTGTCCCCGGACAGGGCCGAACCTACCTACCGGGCCTGTGCCCCTACCCCTCACACCGAAACAGGATGCCCCCCGCATGACCGATCTCACCTACACGCCGCCGAAAGTCTGGACATGGGATGCGGAAAACGGCGGCCAATGGGCAAAGACCAATCGCCCGATCTCCGGGCCCACGCACGATAAGGAACTGCCGCGCGGCCAGCACCCGTTCCAGCTCTATTCGCTTGGCACGCCCAACGGCCAGAAGGTCACGATCATGTTCGAGGAACTGCTCGCGGCCGGCATCGGCGAAGCGGAGTACGATGCCTGGCTGATCTCGATCGGCGATGGCGACCAGTTCGGATCGGGATTCGTCTCGATCAATCCCAATTCGAAGATCCCCGCCCTGCTCGACTGCTCGGGCGATGAGCCGATCCGCATCTTCGAATCGGGCGCGATCCTCGTCCACCTTGCCGAGAAGTTCGGCAAGTTCCTTCCCACCGAACCGGCCGCGCGCGCCGAGTGCATGTCATGGCTGATGTGGCAGATGTCCACCGCCCCGGTGATCGGCGGCGGCTTCGGGCACTTCTACGCTTATGCGCCCGAGAAGTACGAGTACCCGATCAACCGCTATGCCATGGAAACCAAGCGGATCTTCGATGTCGCGGACCGTCGACTTGCCGAGAACCGCTTCCTGGCCGGAGACGAGTACACGATAGCCGACATCGCCACGTACGGCTGGTTCGGCGCATTCCTGCGCGGCGATGCCTATGACGACGGCGCAACCTTCCTCGACATTCCCAGCTACAAGAACGTGGTGCGCTGGGGTGAGGAAGTGGGCAACCGCAAGGGCGTCCGGCGCGGCCGCATCGTCAACCGCACTAACGAAGGCTGCGTGCGCGAGCGCCACAGCGCGACCGATATCGACGCGGTCCTTTCGGCCTGATCGCACGGGTTGGGGCCAATTGTCCGAAACATGCGATTGGCCCCTTTTCAGCCCGAACATTAGCCGCTAAGCGCGCATTCCCTGCTGGGGCGTCGCCAAGTGGTAAGGCACCGGTTTTTGGTACCGGCATTCGCAGGTTCGAATCCTGCCGCCCCAGCCAGCAGCTCTTCGGACTATCCGGCATTCAAAGAATGCGTATCCAAGACTTGCGTCAAAGCTGATGCCCGAGCCGTCGGGCACCAACCGAACTACACGCCAGCCTGATCTTCAGCAGCCCTGCGCTGAACGAGCGCTTCGATTTCATTTGGGTTGAGGATCCATGTCCGCGTCTTTTGACCTGTCCGGAATACCGGCCGTGTCAGCAGGATGCGTGCCTGTTCCTTGGCAAAGGGCTTGAAAAGCGAAAAGTGCGTCACGCACTCGAGAATGGTACCAATGACGGGCGTCTTGCCGTCCAGGTCTATCAACGTCGCGGGCTGATCCCAGGGAATGTTCATCATAGCTCACGCCTATCGTGCGGCAGTTCAGATGCAAAGCATCAAACGCCTCAATGCAGAACACTCCTTTTATGCAGGCGATGGCTTTTGCACCATCCCACCCAGCACAGTCTCGCCAGACCTGCGCGATGCTCGATAGCGCTCCGCACCGCACATTCCGGCACCTCGGTCGAAAGCCCGGAAAGAGCCACCTGAAGGCCGGCAAGGCCTTAACGGCTGGCCAAGCGGCTCGTTCGTCAATTCTTGTGGGGAGAGCGCACTGGCTATGGTCACTTGACTGGCGAGCCGCAAAAACTAAGCAGTGATTAACAAGTGCGCCAAGTCACGCCAAGAGTGAGAGAGAATAATGCTTCGTTTTCCGGCTTTGCGAACCATCGCCTGCGCTTCCGTCATCGCGATTACGCTGTCTGGATCGATCGGCACCGCTCACGCTCAGCCGAAATGGCGCGACCTCAACCATAACGGGAAGATGGATCCCTATGAGGATCCGAGCGCAAACACGGACGATCGGGTTGAAGACCTGTTGTCGCAGATGACGGTCGAGGAGAAAGTCGCCGCGCTCGCGCACGGCAACCTGCCCGGACTCGGATCGCCCTTCGGAGCGTCCGATCAGGGCTATGACATGCCGGCGGTCGCAACGGCCATCCGGGATCGGGGCGTAACGAGTTTCATCACCCGCCTGACGGTGCCACCGCGCGTCTTCGCGCAGATGAACAACGCCATCCAGCACCTCGCGGAAAACACACGCCTGGGCATTCCGGTGACTGTGAGTACCGATCCCCGCAATCAGTTCCAGGAAGTGCAGGGAGCGACGAACAAGGCCAACGGCTTCTCCCTGTGGCCCGATCCCATAGGGCTGGCCGCGATCGACGATGCCGACCTGGTTCGCGAATTCGGCACGATCGTGCGCCGCGAATATCGTGCGGTCGGCATCCACATGGCCCTTTCCCCGCAGGCCGATTTGACGACCGATCCCCGATGGCCGCGTATCGCCGCGACCTTCGGCTCCGATCCCGCTCGCGTCTCGCGCCTTGTCGGTGCCGAGATCGAAGGATTGCAGGGCGGAGCTGCGGGTCTGCAAAAGGATGGCGTCGCCGCCATCGTGAAGCATTGGGTGGGTTATGGCACCAGCGCCAATGGCTTCGATGCGCATAATGCCTATGGCAGCGACCTGCTTCTCAACGATGCCGAACTGGCGCGCCATGTGTCGGCGTTCAAGGGAGCCTTCGCAGCGCATGTCGCCGGTGTGATGCCCACTTACGGCATCCTGAAGGGCGTCACCATCGACGGGAAACCTGCAGAACCGGTCGGCGCGGGATTCAGCAAGCAGGTGGTCGAAACCATGCTCCGCAAGGATCAGGGATACAAGGGACTTGTCGTTTCCGACTGGGCCATCGTGAACGATTGTCCGTCATCTTGCACCGAACCGACCCAGGCCAATCCCCAATCGCCCATGGCAATCGGCATGCCATGGGGTGTCGAGGGACTTTCGAAGGCCGAACGGATCGGCAAAGCCGTCATGGCGGGTGTCGACCAGATCGGGGGGCTCGACGATCCCGCACCGATACTGGCTGCCCTGCGCACGGGACAATTCAGCCAGACGCGCCTCGATGAGGCCGTTCGTCATGTCATGCGGGTCAAATTCATGCTGGGCCTGTTCGACAATCCCTACGTCGATCCTGATCGCGCCAGCGAAGTCGTGGGCGCAGCCGCTTCGCAGCAATTGGCCGACAGCGCGCAGCGCCGTGCGATCACGCTGTTGACCGACCGGAAAAAGGTAAAGGCGCTGAGGCCGGGTCAGCGGGTTTGGCTATTCGGCATGTCACCGCAAGCCGCCCGATCCGCAGGACTGATCCCGGTGGACCGACCGGAAGCGGCAGAGATTGCAATCATCCGCATGAAGACTCCTTCGGAGAGGCTCCATCCCTGGCACTTCTTCGGCGGCATGCAGGCAGAGGGTCGCACGGATTTTCGCAATGGAGATCCGGGTTTCGATGCGCTGACGGCGATGGGCAAGGATATCCCGGCCTATGTCGCCGTGGATATGGATCGCCCCGCGCACATCGCCAATCTGACGGACAGGGCCAGTGCGCTTTTCGCGGTATTCGGGGCGTCGGACAATGCGGTGCTGGACGTCATGATGAAACCGAAGAAGGCGGAAGGGAAGTTACCCTTCGATCTTCCATGAAATCAGTGACCTTCATCGACCACTGCGCCGCACGTCTTGTGCGCGGCACGGTGGCCCGCGCCTGATCCGACGCGGGCATGCCCGAACGGATGTCCCGGAGCGGCAGGAAAGGCCATTCCGGAGCGTGGGCACGATCTGCGCGCGACCTGGGCTTCGGCAGCCGCTCTTCCCCGCAGTATCGGCAAGGCGCAGTGCGGCGATCGGCTTCGGGTCGCAACGACCGTCTCAAGCCGCCGCAAATCCCCTTCTCAAGTGAGCGCTGTGATAAAATCACCGCGCTCACTTGCTCCTGAGCTCTTGCCATCAGGTGAATGTTAGCGCTATCTCTCTCGACACAAGAACGATCGTGAATCGGACGGGAGAGCAGTTCAGGGCATGTTTCTGGGAATCGACATTGGCACGTCCGGCGTAAAGGCCGTGCTTATCGACACGGCGGGAACCGTGTGCGACCAGGCATCCTCGTCGCTGACGGTCTCGCGTGTGCAGCCGCTGTGGTCCGAGCAGTCGCCCGACGACTGGTGGGCCGCGACCGAGGCAGCCGTGCAGGGACTGTCGGCGCATCTGCGCGCCAGGGTTCAGGCCATCGGACTTGCCGGGCAGATGCACGGCGCGACCCTGCTGGGCGCCGACGATCGTCCCTTGCGCCCCGCCATCCTCTGGAACGACGGGCGCAGCTTTCGCGAATGCGAAGAGATTGAAGCAGCCGAACCCCATTCGCGGCAGATCACCGGAAACCTGATGATGCCGGGTTTCACCGCACCCAAGCTGCAATGGGTCCGCCGCCACGAACCCGAGATCTTTGCCAAGGTCCGCACGGTCCTGCTGCCCAAGGACTACGTCCGCCTTGCCATGACCGGCGAGAAGGCGAGCGACATGTCCGATGCCGCGGGCACCCTCTGGCTCGACGTTGCCCGGCGCGACTGGAGCGATGCCGTCCTGTCGGCCACGGGCCTCTCGCGCGAGCACATGCCGTGTCTGTTCGAGGGCAGCGAAGTGAGCGGCCAGTTGCGTCCCGATGTGGCCTCGCGATGGGGCATGGACAGTGTGCCCGTCGCGGCTGGCGCCAGCGACAATGCCGGCGGTGCAGCGGGAATCGGGATGATCTCGGACGGCGATGCCCTGCTTTCGCTCGGCACTTCGGGCGTGATCTTCGTGGCCACGCAACAGTTCCGCCCCAATCCCGGGCAGGCGGTCCATGCCTTCTGTCACTGCCTCCCGGCCATGTGGCACCAGATGAGCGTCCATCTTTCCGCCGCATCCTGCGTCGACTGGGCCGCGCGCTTCATGGGCTTGGGCGCACCGGCCGACCTGTTCACGCTCGCCGAGCAGGCGGGCGCGGCAAGCGGGCCGGAACTGTTCCTCCCCTATCTTTCGGGCGAGCGCACCCCGCACAACGATGCGCATGTGCGCGGTGCCTTCCTGCGCGCTGACAACGAGACCGGTCAGGGCAGACTGGCCGCGGCAGTGCTGGAAGGCGTGGCCTTCGCCCATGCCGACGGGCTGGCCGCGCTGCGCGAGGCGGGGACCCATGTCTCGACCCTGTCGGTCATCGGCGGTGGTGCCCGGTCGCGCTACTGGGGTTCGATCCTTGCCGCCGCGCTCGATGTGCGGCTCGAATACCTCGATGGCGGCGAAGTCGGCCCTGCCCTTGGTGCCGCAAAGCTCGCGATGATGGCCGCCACCGCTGCTTCGGCGGCCGAAGCCTGTACCCGCCCGGCTGTCGTCGATGCCATCGATCCCGATCCCCTGCTGGCCGAGCGCCTTGCCCCCAAGCTTGAGAAATTCCGCCGCGCCTACGCGGCCGTTCGCGATCTGTGAAAGGAATACCAAGGATGTCTGCTGAATATTTCGCCGAGTTCGACACGGTCCGTTACGAAGGCCCGGAAAGCGCGAACGACCTTGCCTATCGCTGGTACGACAAGGACCGCGTCGTCATGGGCAAGCGGCTCGAAGACCACCTGCGGTTTGCCGTCTGCTTCTGGCACACCTTCTGCTGGCCGGGCAGCGACGTCTTCGGAGCGGGCACGTTCACCCGTCCGTGGCACACGGGACCGAACGACGCCAAAGCCGCACGCGCCAAGCGCGAAGCCGCGCTTGCCTTCGTCGAGAAGCTCGACCTGCCCTTCTACTGCTTCCACGACGTGGACGTGATGGCGGATGCCGAAGATGCGACCGGCTTCCGCGCCAGCTTTGCCGAAGCTGTCGATCACCTCGAAGAACTGCAGGCCAGGCACGGCCGCAAGCTGCTGTGGGGCACCGCCAATCTCTTCGGCCATGCGCGCTACATGGCAGGCGCTGCCACCAATCCCGATCCGGAAGTCTACACCTGGGCGGCCATGCAGGTGCGCGATGCGCTGGAAGCCACCCATCGCCTCGGCGGTTCCAACTACGTCCTGTGGGGCGGCCGCGAGGGCTACGACACGATCCTGAATACCGAGATCGGCATCGAGCAGGAGAACTTCGGGCGCTTCCTGCAGCTTGTGGTCGACCACAAGCACCGCATCGGCTTCACCGGCACCATCCTGATCGAACCCAAGCCGCATGAGCCGACCAAGCACCAGTACGATTTCGACACGCAGACCGTCTATGCGTTCCTCAAGCGCTTCGGCCTCGAGAACGAAGTGAAGGTCAACATCGAGGCGAACCACGCGACGCTCTCGGGCCATACCTTCGAGCACGAACTGGCGATGGCGCGCGCGCTCGGCATCTTCGGCTCGATCGATGCCAACCGCGGCGATCCGCAAAATGGCTGGGACACCGACCAGTTCCCCAACTCGGTCGAGGAACTGACGCTGGCGATGCTGGAAGTGATCCGCGCCGGCGGCTTCACCACCGGCGGCTTCAACTTCGACGCCAAGGTCCGCCGCCAGTCGATCGATGCAGCCGATCTGCTGCACGGCCACATCGGCGGTGTCGACACGATCGCCCGGGCTTTCCTGCGTGCTGCCGCGATGATCGAGGACGGCCGCCTCGAGGCGTTCCGGGCAGAGCGCTACGCAGGCTGGAAGGGCGAACTGGGCCGCATGATCCACGCACCCGAGGCTACCCTTGCCTCCATCGCCGATATCGCGGTGCAGTCCAACCGTGCGCCGGAACCAAAGTCCGGTCGTCAGGAATGGTGCGAGAACTACGTCAACCGCTTCTGAGATCAGCTGATACCGACATGAAAAGCCCGCCGCTTGCACATGCAGGCGGCGGGCTTTTTGCATCCGGATACTGCAGCGATCCCGTCAGTCCGGCAGCCGGACCGACAACATTTCGATTGACCGGGCGCATCGGTGAAACAGTAATGCGTGCTTTTGGAAGCAATCGGCATCCCGGTTCAAAAGGCGAAATCGGGACACGATTTCCAAGATGAGGACCGAATCGTGTTGCAATCCTTGCGGATTGGCTGATCTGTTGTACTTGGATCGCACTATCGGGGCCCCCACGAAGATAGACGTGCCAACGAAGAAGACCAGTCCATCGGGCCGGATTACAGGGAAGTGATGAGCAGACCCAAGCCAGACACGAACTTGGCCGCAACAGGCAGTAAGACCGAAGGGGCCAGTGCCGAACAGGCCCTCGCGGCGATATTGACCGATGTCCGCAAGCCTTTGCAGCCCCGCAGCCAGGCTTCGCTGGACAGGATGCTCACCGCAGCCAAGACACTCATGATCGAGCGCGGGGGCGAGGATTTCACGCTTCATGAAGTCAGCAGTCTCGGCAAGGTTTCGACCGGATCGATCTATCATCGCTTCGAGGGCAAGGACGAACTGATCCGGGCCGTTATCGGCCGTGAACTGGCGATGATGGGCGAAACCGAAGAGCGCGCATTCGCCGACACCCTATCGGCTTCGGACAATCTCGACGCTTACATTCCCGGATATGTCCGCGCCTTCTCGCAGATCCTGCTCGCAAACGCTCTGATGCTGCGTCTGGCGATGAGACGGGCTTCGGTTGACCCGGAAGTCTCCCGCAGTGGCAGCAGACGTCAGGCGGAAGCGGCTGCGGTGCTGGCGGCGGGACTGGCACACTACCGGCAAGAGATCCGCGGACATATCGAAACGAAAGCGCTCATGGTCGTGCGCATCATCTTCGCAACGCTTGTCCGCCAACTGAGCATCGATTCGATGGAGCCCGTTCCTGACGAGCAGGACTGGGAAACCTTGCTGCGCGAACTCGGCGAGATGGTGCTGACTTACCTTAAATTCGGGGAAGACCGCACTGCGGGATGAATGCACCGCCACCAGTGGGCGGGCCATCCATTGTTTATTGACTGACCACTGGCAGAACAGGCTTTCGCCTGCCCCTTACTTCTCGATAGTGCGCTCCAACCAGGCTTCCCGGGCCTGCCAGCCACGTTCTTCGAGCTCGGGCGTCGCAGCTGCTTCGCAGGGATAGCCGATGCACAGGATCGCGATGAGCCGCCAGGAAGGCGCCGCATCGAGAAGCCCGCCCACAAACTTCGGATCGACGATCGAGACCCAGCCCATGCCGATCCCCCGCACCCGCGCGGCCAGCCACATGGTATGGATCGCCATTACTACGGAATAATCGAGCATCTCGGGCATTGTCGCGATGCCCAGCCCCTTGCCCGCCACCGGCTCCCCATCGCAGAACACCGCCATGATTTCGGGCGCTTCGCGCACACCGTGCAGCTTGAGCGACTTGTAGTGTTCGCGCTGCTTCGCATCGGAGTAGCGCTCGGCAGCGCGCGCACTCTGTTCGTCGACGTGGCCGGCCAGTCGTTCGCGCAAGGCGGGGCTGTGCACCCGAACAAAGCGCCATGGCTGCGAATTGCCCACCGACGGAGCCAGACTGGCGCAGCGAAGCAAATGCTCGATATCATCTTCGGGAATGGCACGGGTATCGAAATGCCGGACATCGCGCCGCCAGTGCAGCAATTGCTCCAGCTGCGCGGCAAACGCTTCATCGAAGCTGGGGGGCGGCTGTGTCATGACTCTCCCCCTGCCCCGGTCTGATCGTTGAAGGTCCGGTGCATTAGGTAGGTATCCATAATCCAGCCGTGGCGCTCCCTCAATGCCTTACGCGCCTCGACAATGCGGTTGGCAACCTCAGGCAAGGGTCCGTGGATCAGCGCCTCGTGCTCCATGCCGAGATAGGCCCCCCACCAGATCTCGATACCCTCTGGCTCCAGCGTTTCAAAGGCACAGCCCCCGTCGAGCATGACGACGACCACATTGGTCCCTTGCGGCCAGCCCCTGTCGCGTAGCTGCCTGCCGGTGGTAACGACAAACGGTTCGGCAAGGCGATTGAGCGCAATCGCATGCGCCGCGGTCAGGGCCTGGACGCTGGTGATGCCGGGGACGACTTCGATCCCCAGATCCAGTCCGTCATCCTGCAGGCGCGCGGCGATGCGCAAGGTGCTGTCGTAGAGCGAGGGGTCGCCCCAAACGAGCAGCGCCAGATGCCCGCCCTGCGGCAGGTTCCGGGCGATTTCCCGCGACCACGTCCGGGCGATGGCATCGTGCCAGTCGTTGACCGCGCCAAGATAGTCGCCATTCGCGGACCTGACCGGAAGGTCGAACTCGACGACACGGACGGGCCGCTCCAGCACTTGCGCGCAGATGCCCCGGCGCAAGTCGAGCAGGTCCGCCTTGGCCTCGCCCTTGCGCGGCAGCAGGATCAGGTCGGCCCCGTTCATCGCCCGCCGCGCCTGCATGGTCAGGTGGTCGGGATTGCCGGTGCCGATCCCGATAAGGCTGAGCGAGATCATGCGTAGGGTGCGATCTGGTGGAAGAACGTCCCGGTCACGCAGCCGCGCCGCGAACCGGTTTCGGGCACGGCATTGCCATCGGCATCGGTCACTTCGGCCAGAGGCTCGTCGGGCTGCTCGATAATCGTCGAGTAGTGGAACTCATGCCCGCGCAGGCGGGTGCCAGCGGTCAGATTGGCAACGGGCGCAAGCAGGCGGGCACTGCGATAGCCCAGATGCATCTTGCGCTGCGCATAGCTCGTCACGAGGCCGAGCAGGCCGGCCATGGGGTGACGCTCCCCTTCCTTGTCGACGAGGGCTTCGCCCAGCACCATGTAGCCACCGCATTCGCCGTGCACCGGACGGGTCTCGGCATGGCGGCGCAGACCGGCAAGGAAGCGCGATGCAGCGGCGATCCGACCGGCGTGAAGCTCGGGATAGCCGCCCGGCAACCAGACCAGGTCCGCACTCTTGTCGGGCGCCTCGTCCGCCAGCGGAGAGAAAGGCAGGATCTCGGCCCCGGCCCGCTGCCAGCCTTCCAGCATGTGCGGGTAGATGAACGAGAACGCCTCGTCCTGGGCCAGGGCGATACGCTGCGCGGGAGGCTGCGGCAGGCCCGCGCCCTCACCGCGGTCGAGAGCCCTTGCCGCCTTGCGGATCTCCGGCAGGTCCGCGTGTTCGCGCAGGAAAACGGCATAGTCGGCGATCTTGCGGTCAAGCTCGGGATGCTCGGCGGCCTGCACCAACCCGAGGTGGCGTTCCGGCAGGGTGAGGTCGCCGCGCCGCGGCAATGCCCCCAGCACCGGCATTCCGATCGCCTCCATCCCTCGCCGCACAAGGCGTTCGTGGCGCGGGCTTGCCACGCGATTGAGGATTACCCCGGCAAAGGGAATGCGGGCATCGAAACGGCGAAAGCCCAGCGCCGTCGCCGCGGCAGACTGGGCATGGCCGGATACGTCGAGGACGAAGACCACCGGCCAGCCCATGCGCCGGGCGATGTCGGCACTGGCACCATTGCCGGTCGCCCCGCGCGTGGCGACACCGTCGTAAAAGCCCATCGAGCCCTCGGCCACGGCAATATCCGCCCCGGCCGCCATCGCCGCGACGGCATCCAGCATGCCGGCGTCCATCGCCCAGCTGTCGAGATTGAACGAGGCATTCCCGCAGGCGGCCCGGTGGAACGCAGGATCGATGTAGTCCGGCCCGCTCTTGAACGGCTGGACCGTGCTGCCGCTCTCGCTCAACGCACGCAGCAGGCCGAGCATCACGGTGGTCTTGCCCGACCCTGAGGCCGGCGCGGCGACGAGCAGTCCGGGCGTACTCATTCGCTCCCTCCGGCAAAGCGCGAAGACGCATCCTGCGGACGGAACCGACGGTCATAACCGGTGGAATAGAGACAGCTTTCGTCGAAGCCCTCCCCGGCCAGTACCCGCCCGACGACGATCAGCGCGGTGCGCTCCATGCTGCCCGCGACGTCTGTCTCGATGGTTTCAAGAGTGCCGCGCACGATCCGCTGGTCCGGCCAGCTCGCGCGCCAGACAACAGCCACCGGGCAGTCGGGCCCATAGGCCGGGGACAGGTCGGCCACGACCCGGGCAAGGTTGTGGATCGACAGGTGGATCGCCAGCGTCGCGCCAGTGTCGGCAAAATTGATCAGGCTCTCTCCCTCCGGCATCGCACTGGCCCGGCCCGAGGTCCGGGTCAGGACCAGCGACTGCGACAGGCCCGGCAATGTCAGCTCGGTTTCCAGCGCTGCTGCGGTCGCGGCGAAAGCGGGCACGCCCGGCGTCACCGTGAAGGGAATGTCCATGGCCCGCAGCCGCCGCAACTGCTCGCCCATCGCCGACCATACCGAGAGATCGCCCGAATGGAGCCGCGCCACGTCCTGCCCGGCAGTGTGGGCCGCTGCGATCTCGGCCATGATCGCATCGAGATCGAGCGGCGCGGTGTTGACGATGCGTGCGCCGGGCGGACAGTGATCGAGCACTGCGGCAGGCACCAGCGACCCGGCATAGAGGCAGACCGGCGAGGCCGCGATGAGGTCACGCCCGCGCAAGGTCAGGAGGTCGGGCGCACCGGGGCCGGCGCCGATGAAGTGTACGGTCATGGGGTCAATCCTTGGGCGATGGCGCATGTCGCCATGCGATCGGGGGAGATTTGGCGCATCGCGATCAGTTGCGCGCCGGGTTCGGCGGCGGCCAGGGCGCTGGCTTCCGCCACGCTGCCGGTGCCGTGGCTGGCAAGGCTTGCCTCCGACCGGGTGGGCGTGGCGATGCGGGCAAGCACCTGCCCCGAAACGCCCGTCAGCGGCAGGCCGAGGACTGCAGCCAGTCGCGCCATTTCCGGGCTCACCGCCTTGTCCGCCGCCGTCGCGAGCAGGGTCACCCGCGGCGAGAACTGCTGTGCCAGCGCCAGCGCGTCCTCTATCGACTGCAGGGTCGCGCCCTGCCGGAATCCGAAACCGGCGACGATCACAGAACGATGCTCCACTGCACGACGGGAAAGCTCGCACGCCAGCCTCGGCGATTGCCGAGCGGCGCGGCGTGGGCCAGTTCGATCCGCAGGAGATCGCCGCCCTTCCCGGCCTGCCACTGGGCCAACAGGGCCTCTGAGTCCAGCGTTACGGCATTGGCGACGAGCCGGGTGCCGGCAGGAAGTCTCGCCCACAAGGTTTCCAGCAGCGTTTGCGACAGGCCCCCGCCGATAAAAACGGCATCGGGCGCGTCATCCGATCGCTGATCGAGGATTTCGGGCGCACGACCGATGACCACCTCGAGCCTGTCGACGCCCAGCGCAAGGGCATTGGCCCTTGCCCTCTCCGCCCGCACGGGATCGCTTTCGAACGCAACCGCGCGGTTCGCGGGGTGGCGCAGCAGCCACTCCACTGCAATCGAGCCCGATCCCGCGCCGATGTCCCACAAGGTTTCCCCCGGGACGGGAGCGAGCGCGGAGAGCGTCAGGGCGCGTACCGGGCGCTTGGTGATCTGGCCGTCGTGGTCGAACAGATCGTCGGCCAGTCCCGATGCGCAAGGCAGGGCACGCCCCTGCCCGGCGCAGGCAATGCCGACTGCGACCGGATGTGCGACATCGCCGAAGGCAAGCGCCTCGGCGCGCACGCATCGCACGCGCTCGCGCGGGCCGCCCAGCGCCTCAAGGATATGCAGCTCCGAGGCACCGAAGCCCTGACCGATCAGATAGCGGGCCAGATCGCCCGCCGCGTCTCCGTCCCGCAGCAGGACCAGTATCCTGCGACCAGCAGCCAGATGCGGGCGCAGGCGCGCCAGGGGCGCGGCATGCAGGCCAAGGCACACCGTATCCTGCAGCGACCATCCCAGACGCGCCGCGGCCAGCGAGAATGTCGAAGGCGCAGGATGTGCGATCCATTCGCCCGCGCGCAGGTGGCGCGTTACCGGGGCTCCGCCGCCGAACCAGAAGGGATCGCCCGAGGCGAGCATGACCACGCGCTTGCCACGATGGGCCAGGAGCCGCTCGATGCCGAGCGCAAAGGGCACTGGCCATTCCTCTGCGCGGCCATTAAGCGCGGGCAGCAGCGACAGGTGCCGGGGGGCGCCGATCACAAGTTCGGCCCGCGCCAGTGCATCGCGCGCCGCCGCCGAAAGCCCCTCCGCCCCGTCCTCGCCGATGCCGAGGATCGTCAGCCACGGGCCGGAGTCAGTGAAGGAGGAAGTGTCAGCCATGCCGAAAGTTCTCCTTCTGGGCGGCACCACCGAGGCCAGCGCGCTGGCCGGCCTGCTCGCCGGGTCCGGAGTGGACACGACGCTCAGCTACGCGGGTCGAACGGCCAGCCCGCGTGCGCAGCCGGTCCCGGTGCGCGTCGGCGGTTTCGGAGGCGCGGATGGCCTTGCCGACTGGCTGCGGGAGAACCGGGTGACCCACCTGATCGACGCGACGCATCCCTTCGCCGCGACCATGAGCGCGAATGCCGTAGCCGCCGCGCGCCTTGCCGGAACGCCGCTGATCGCTCTCACCCGCCCCGCCTGGGCACCGCAGCAAGGCGATCGCTGGAGCCATGTAGCGGATGTCGGCGCTGCCGTGTCCGGGCTTGCCGGGCCTGCCCGCCGGATCATGCTGGCGCTGGGCCGCATGCATGTCGCCGAATTCGTCGCGCAGCCGCAGCATCATTATCTCTTGCGCTTCGTCGATGCGCCCGAAGCCGCGCCGCCATTGCCGCACCACAGCCTCGTTGTCGATCGCGGCCCCTTCACCGTCGAAGGCGACATCAGGCTGATGCGTGAGCACGCCATCGAGGTCGTCGTGTGCAAGAATGCCGGAGGAACCGGCGCGCAGGCCAAGCTCGCGGCGGCCCGCGAACTGGGCCTGCCGGTGATGATGATCGACCGCCCCGCCATTCCCGAGCGGCACGAAGTGCATGATCCGGCAGACGTCCTGCAATGGCTGGATCACGCGGCGGCTTCCATCGCCGAACGCGGCGTATAGAGGATCGGTCCGGCTTCGCGCGCGATGATGCGGGTACGGCTCGACCCCACGATCACGACGGTGCGCATGTCGGCCATCTCCGGCCGCGCTTCTCCAAGGGTCACGATCCGCAAGTCCTCGTCAGGCGTGGTGACCGCGCGGGCGAAGAGAATCGGCCGCTCCGGCCCGCAAACCTCGCACAGCACCTTCAGTGCGCGTTCGAAACCGGCGGGGCGCGACTTCGAGCGCGGGTTGTAGAACGCCATCGCGAAATCCGCCTCGGCGGCTAGCCGCAGGCGCTTTTCGATCAGGTCCCAGGGCTTGAGATTGTCGGAAAGGTTTATCGCGCAGAAATCGTGGCCCAACGGCGCACCAACCCGGGCGCTGGCGGCAAGCATCGCGGTAATTCCGGGCAGCACGCGGATATCGATATCGAGCCAGGCTGACGGCCCGGCTTCCAGCGCTTCGAACAGGGCCGAGGCCATCGCAAAGACGCCCGGATCGCCCGAAGACACGACGACGACGCGCCGCCCCCGAGCGGCAAGGTCGAGCGCATGGGATGCGCGGTCCAGTTCCACCCGGTTGTCGGAGGGATGCAAGGTCAGCCCTTCGCGCGCGGCGATCCGCGCAACGTAGGGAATGTAGCCGATGACGTCAGTCGCCTCGGCCAGCGCCTGCGTGACCTCGCCCGTCACCAGCGCCTCGTCGCCCGGCCCCAGCCCGGCGATGCAGACCCAGCCCCGATCCTGCGCAGCGTTCACGGCCGACGTCCCTGTCCGTGAATCAGCAGGATCGAGAAATAGGGCGTCACGTTCTCCGCTTCGGCCAGGCGGGTCACACGCTGGTTCGGCATCGCCGCGTGCTCGACCAGCCACGCGTCCTGCTCTCGCCCGGCCGCCGCGACGGCGCGGCGCAGCTTGGCAAGGTTGCGTCCGATCTTCATCACCACCAGCGCATCGGTATCGCGGATACGCCGCTCCAGATCGGCTTCGGGCAATGTCGCGGTGACAACGGTCAGGACATCATCGCCCCATGTGATCGGCACATTCGTCGCATTCCACGCCCCCGACATGCCAGTGATCCCGGGCACGACCTCGACCGGAACGTGCCCGGTCAGGCGCGAATGCAGGTGCATGAACGACCCGTAGAAGAAGGGATCGCCCTCGCAGAGGACCACGATATCCTCACCCTTGCGGGCAAGCGCCAGCAGTCGCTCGGTGCTCCGCTCGTAGAATTCGGCAAGGCAGGCCTTGTAGCGCGGATCGTCGAAGGGGATCTCTGTGGTGACCGGGTATTCCAGCGCAATCTCGATCACGTCGGGGCGCAGCAGTTCGCCGGCAATGCGCCGTGCGTGTCCCGGCCTGCCCGCCTTGCGGAAATAGGCGACATGGCGGGCAGAGCGCACCAGCCGGTCGGCCCGGACACTGAGCAGGTCCACCGCGCCGGGGCCGAGGCCGACCCCATGGACGGTGCCGCAGGTTACAGCCCCGCTCATTCGGCGCGGCTCGCAAGCGCGTTGACGGCAGCCACGGTGATCGCGCTGCCGCCCAGCCGACCTTCGACCACACAGCACGGCGCCGGCGGCGCGACCCAGAGCGCGGCCTTCGATTCCACCGCGCCGACAAAGCCGACCGGGCAACCGATGATCGCTGCCGGGCGCGGACAAGTCGGATCTTCCAGCATGTTGAGCAGGTGGAACAGAGCCGTGGGGGCATTGCCGATGGCGACCAGTGCGCCTTTCAGGTGCGGACGCCACAGCTCCAGGGCTGCGGCGGAACGTGTGTTGCCCATGGCTTTCGCCAACTCGGGCACTTCGGGTGCGCGCAACGTACACAACACCGCATTGTCCGCCGGCAGGCGGGCCCGGGTAATGCCTTCGGAAACCATGTGCGCATCGCACAGGATCGGTGCGCCGCCAGCCAGTGCCGCACGCGCGGCTTGTGCAAATCCCGGCGAGAAGCGGACGTGGCGGCCAAGCTCCACCATGCCGGCGGAATGGATCATGCGCACCGCCACGGGTTCTTCGTCGGGCGAAAAGGCCGTCAGGTCGGCCTCGGCCCGGATCGTGGCGAAGGACTGGCGATAGATCGCCGCGCCATCGGTTTCATAGTCATGCGGCATCAGCCTGCTCCGAAAAGAGCCAGGACCTCGTCCCGGCCAAGAGCGAGGCGCTCACGCCCCTCGCCCGAAAAATCGTATCGGCCCTCGCGGCCGGTCAGCGTCACATCGGCACGCCCGGTCGCTGCGCAGAGCTTCGCGCAGCCCGAGACGTGCAGGCGCCCCGTCACCTGCGGCGCGATGCCGCGCGCCAGCTCTCGGGTCTCGACGCTCGCCTGCGGGCACGATGGGGCCCCCGGACAGGCATCGACGCGCAGGAGCGGATCCTGCGGATCGTCGACCAGTTCCTCGACCGGCGCGAAGGTCGCGCCCTCGACGATGAGCAACCGCCACGGAGTGGCACGCAGCGCAGTAGCCGCCGGGTCCGAGATCAGGCGGGCCAGCGCCAGTGCCGAGACCTGACCGAATGGCACGCCCCACGCCGCACCTGTAGGCGTCGGTCCCGGGCGAAATGCGCCTGCCGCTGGAGCCGGCTTGACGGAGCCTTGCGCCCAGTCGGGAAGTTCGGCGGCAAACCGGCTCATGCGACCGACATCGAGCCCGCCGCTCTCGGCAAACCACCGCGCCATGGCGATCAGGCGGTCGACTTCGGTGCCCGGGGGCACATCGACGCCCGAGGTCCGGCCCTGCGCGCGCAGTATCAGCCCGCCACTGGCCGCACGCTCGATCCGGAAATCACCCGCTTCACCCAGTAGGACAGGAACCGGCCCGGCATCGATGACGAAGCCGGCCTTGCCGGGCAGTTCCGGCAGTTCTGCGATCCTTGCGATGAGTTCGGTGGCGATCCGCACCGTATCGTCGGCGTCCTGCCAGAGCGGCGAGACGAGAATGTTGCGCTTTATCTCCCTGACAGGATCGGCCTCGACGAGGTCCAGTTCGACAAGTCTTTCGACGAGCGCAGGCCACACGACGTCGCTCACCCCGCGCAGCTGGAAGTTGGCGCGGCTGGTCAGGTCGATCAGGCCATTGCCGAAGGTCAGCGCGGCATCGCAAAGGCCCAGCGCCTGATCGCGATCGAGGCGCCCGAGGCGCGGGCGCACCCGCACCAGCAAGCCGTCTCCCGCCACCATCGGGTGCCAGGCATCCGGACACCAGCCCCTGATCGCGAACCCGCTCATTGTCCGCCGCCCATACCGGCGAGGATCGAATTGCGCCGCGTCTGCCACAGGCCTGCGGCATGAAGCGCGGCAAAGCGGGCTTCCATCGCGGCCAGCGCTTCGGGATTCTCGCGTCCGAGGAACGCGCGCACGTCCGGCTCGCCGAGCGTCGCGTCATGATAGAGATCGAACAACTGGGACGGGACCGAAGCGGAAAGGTGCGCGAAGGCGCCCAAGTGGTCGAGCGTCGCCGCGAGTTCCGCAGCGCCGCGAAAGCCGTGGCGCATCATCCCGGCGACCCAGCCTGGATTGGCCGCCCTCGCCCGCACGACGCGCGCGATTTCCTCTGTCAGGGTCCGGGCACTCGGCCGGGCGGGATCGCGACTGTCGAGGTGGTAGAGTGCCGCCTTGCCACCTGCGACAGATTGCGCGGCGGCAAACCCCGCCTCGTGCGCAGCGTAATCGGCAGCGAGCAGCAGGTCGGTCTCGGGCAGGTCCTGCAGGTGCACGAAAGCGTCAGCCCCGGCGACGCGGTCGCGCAGTCCTGCCGGATCATGCGCATCGCCCTGCTGGTCGAGCGCATGGTCGGACGCCGCGAGCCACGCTTCGCCGGCGGCCCTGCGCGCCTCGTCGGTATAGGTATCGGCCGTATCGCGCAGACCGAGGCCGTAGCGCCCCGGGCGGGGGCCATAGACGCGCGGGGCAACCGCCTTGCCGGCAAACGGGTTCCATTCCGGCGTCTCGTCCCTTTCGGACAGCGAGCGGACTGCCATTCCGAACAGCGTGGCGAGGACCGGGAAGGCATCGCGAAACAGGCCGGAGACACGCAAGGTCACGTCGATACGGGGCCGGTCGAGCATGGCCAGCGGCAGGATCTCTACCCCGGTCACGCGTTCGGACGCATTGTCCCAAACCGGTTTCGCACCGAGCAGGTGGAGCGCCATGGCGAATTCCTCGCCCGCCGTGCGCATCGTCGCAGAGCCCCAGAGATCGACCACCAGCCCGCGCGGATAGTCGCCATGGTCCTGCAAGTGGCGACGGATCAGTTCTTCGGCGAGGACGACGCCTTGCGCATGGGCCGAGCGCGAAGGCACCGCGCGCGGATCGACCGCGAAGAGGTTGCGCCCAGTCGGCAGGACATCGCTGCGCCCCCGCCATGGGGAGCCGGAAGGCCCCGCGGCCACCCGTCGTCCGGCCAAAGCGGCGAGCAGACCGCTGCGCTCCGCCTCGCCCTGATCCCCGCGGCCGAACACATGGAGCCCGTCGCCGAACTGGCTTTCCTTCACGTCGCACACGAAGCGATCGATGCGGGTCATCGCCTCGACCAGCGAGGTCGCCCCATCGAGGCCGAGTTCCGCTTCCAGACCCAGCGCCTGCGCTTCCTCGCGAATGACCGACTGCAGCCTGTCGCGCCGCGCCGGGTCGAGCCCGTCGGCATTGGAGAACTCGTCGAGCAGCGCTTCGAGGCGGGCCAACCCGGCACCTTCCCGTGAAGGCGCGAGCGGCGGCGGCACATGTCCCAGCGTCACCGCGCCGATCCGGCGCTTGGCCTGTGCCGCTTCGCCGGGATCGTTGACGATGAAGGGATAGATGACCGGCAGGGAACCGGTCAGCGCCTCGGGCCAGCAGGCATCGCCGAGCGCGACCGACTTGCCGGGCAACCATTCCAGCGTCCCGTGCGCACCGAGATGGACGAGCGCATCGACCCGGCGCTCACGCAACCACAGGTAGAACGCGACATAGGCATGGCGCGGGCAGCGCGAGACGTCGTGGTAATCGTCGTCGCGCTCTGAGGCCCAGCCGCGCTCGGGTTGCAGGGCGACAAGGGCATGGCCCAGTTCGACCGCGCGGAAATGGAAAGCCCCGTCGGCAACGGCGGAATCCTCTTCGGGTTCGCCCCAGGCTTCCGCCAGATCGGCCTGCAACGCCTCGGGCAAACGCGCAAGAGCCTCGCGATAGGCGTCGAGCGACCAGCTTGTCCCTGCCATGCCGAGACCGGCGACGAGGTCGTGCCCGCATTCGACCGCGTAACCGGCCTGCATCAGATCGGTAAGGATCGCATCGGCGGAAGCCAGCGCGTCCAGCCCGACGGCGTGCGCCATCTGGTAGCCCTTGCCGGGATAAGTCGAAAGAACCATCGCAAGGTGCCGCTCGTCCGCGGATTTGCGTCCCAGCGCGACCCACCCCGCGACGCGATCGGCGATCGCCTCGATCCGCGATGGCTCGGCGCGGTGGGCACTGCGCGAAAATTCGAGGTCGTCGTCGCGCGCCGCGGCCTCCTTGAAGCTGGCGACGCCGACGAAGATGCGGCCGTCTACCTCGGGAAGCACGACATGCATGGCAAGGTCGGCCGGAGACAGACCGCGCGAGGCCTCCTGCCAGGCCTGCCGCCCGCTCGTCGCCAGCGCAATCTGGAATACCGGAACTCCGGCGCCATCGAGAGGCGTGGCGCCTGCATCGTCACGCGCGGAAAAAGCGGTCGCATTGATCACCGCCGCGGGGTGAAGCGCCCTCACCCAGCGATCCACCCAGCCGCGAACTTCGAGGGCCTTCAGCGAAGGCACGTATAGGCCCAGCACATCGAAACCGCGCGCGGTCAAGGCTGCGTGCAGCGCCTCGAAAGGTTCGAGATCGGCGGAGCTGAGATAGGATCGGTAGAACGTAAGCAGCACGCGCGGGCGCATCGCCGTCAGAGCGAAGGCCGCCGGACAGGTGGTGTCCTCTCCCGGAAGCCAGGCTCCGGCAGATGGCAGCGCCTTGATGGTTCGGATATCCTGACCGAGCTGGGCATGCCCCCGCAATCCGCACGCTTGCGCAAGACGCGCAAGCGCCGCCCGCGCCGCGACCGCTCCTCCGACATCGCACAAACGGGTCAGTTCGCGCAGAATGGGGACGGAAACGGTCGAAACGGCATCGAGCCTTTCGTCCTCGCGCCCGTCTGCGGGCAGCACGACAAGGGCGATCCCGCGCGAACGTGCCAGCGCCTCGACCTGCTGGAGACCGTAAGTCCAGTAAGGCAGCCCGCCGATGATCCGGACCAGGATCGCCTTCGCACCTGCGAGCGTGCGCTCGACATAAGTGTCGACCGAAAGCGGATGCGTCAGTGCCGCAAGATTGGCGAGCCGCAGCGACGGCGGATTGTCCCCCGCATCGCGCGCACTGCGCCACCCGGCAGCGAATGCGCCAAGGTCGCTGTCCGAGAAGGACAGCACCACGAGATCGGCCGGAGCCTGCCCCAGATCCTGCGGAACGGAGGCTTCCTCGATCCCGTGGGTCTCGCGGAAGATGACGTGCATCGCGGCCTCAGCCCTGCAGCGCGGCCCTTATCGCAACGGGATCGAGGTGATCGTGCTCGGCAATGGCGACCAGCGAGGTGACACGGGCTTCGTCGGGGCGCCAGGGGCGGTCGTAGTGGCTGCGCACCCGCGCGCCGACCGCCTGCACCAGCATGCGCATCGGCTTGCCGGCAACCGCGACATAGCCCTTAACGCGCAGCACCCGGTGATCGCTCGCCAGGGTCTCTATGCGTGCGGTGAGAGCGGCAGGATCGGCAATCTCGCCCAGTTCGATGACGGCGCTGTCGAAGTCCTCGTGTTCGTGATCGTCCTCGCCATCGTGGTGCGAAGGACGCGCGGCAATGTCGTCCTCTGCAGCAGCGCCAAGTCCGAGGATAACGCGCGGATCGACGACGCCTTCGCTCAGTTCGATGACCGGAACCGGTCGCGGTGCCTCGGCAGCGATGACTTCGCGCGCCCGCGCCAGGCCCTGGGCGCCGGCAAGGTCGGCCTTGGTCAGCAGCACCATGTCGGCACAGGCGAGCTGGTCCTCGAAGACTTCGGACAGCGGGGTCTCGTGATCGATTTCCGGATCGGCCGCACGCTGCGCCTCGAGCGCGGCGAGATCGGGTGCGAACCGCCCGTCGGCCACGGCCTCGGCATCGGCAAGCGCCAGCACGCCGTCGACGGTGATACGGCTGCGGATCGCGGGCCAGTCGAAGGCCTTGAGCAGCGGCTTGGGCAGCGCGAGCCCCGACGTCTCGATCAGGATGTGATCGGGCCGCGGCTCAAGCGCCAGGAGCTTCTCGACAGTAGGGATGAAGTCGTCTGCGACGGTGCAGCAGATGCAACCATTGGCCAGTTCGACAACGTTCTCTGCCGGGCAATCGGGGATGGCGCAGGACTTCAGGATATCTCCGTCGACGCCCAGCGTGCCGAATTCGTTGACGACGACGGCCAGGCGGCGACCACCGGCATTGCGGATGAGATGGCTGATGAGCGTGGTCTTACCCGCGCCCAGAAAGCCGGTGATGATCGTTACGGGGACCTTGGACAGGTCAGGCATCGGCAATTCCCCAAGCGCCATGGCGACAACGGCAGGGCTTGCCGGAACGAGTCCGACCGACGCGCGACGACGGGCGGGCGCGAAAAGGCACCCGTTACCACGCGACCGTGCAGCCCCAGCCGCACAGCTTCGTCGCTCAGACGGAAGAATTACCGTGCCGTGACCATCCCCTGGATCAAGGCAAGAGCGACCGGTGCGCCGGCAGGTCTCCTGGCTTGCGGGTCACTGCTTGATGCACGCCTTCCCGGATCGCCTTGCGGCGTCATCCAGTGGCCGCCCCTTTCGCGTAACGAAGGGAGCCGTGTGCATCGCGCTATCCGCTCACAGTTGCAGGGACAGCCGCGGATTTGGGAAGGAAGCCCCTCCCGCACCGCATTCCCGATTAAGCCCCCTTCGGGGCACCGGCGCGATCTTTCGGTGCACAGAATCGATCCGTGCGCCGGAGCGAGGCCCTAGAACAGATTGGTCGGCAAGCCAATCGCTTCCGGGCCTGTTATCATGCCGAGACGCGCACTTCGATGTCGTCGAAGCGCTTCCAGCGGTAGATCGCAAAGCTGGCCAGCCAGCACAGCACGAAAAGGCCGATGATGGCGAACCCAAGGCTGTTGAAATTCTCGCCCAGCTCGCCCGCAATGCCGAACAGGCTGCCGGTCAGCCCCAGCTTCTCCCCGATCAGGGCGACAGTCTCGATCCCGCCGATGACGATGGCCACGAGCGCAGAAATCAGAGTGATGGTGATGTTGTAATAGAGCTTGCGGATCGGCTTGACGAAAGCCCACTCGTAGGCGCCGAGCATGACCACGCCGTCCGCGGTATCGATCAGCGCCATGCCCACTGCGAAGAGCACGGGCAGGACGAGGATCGTACCGATGGAAAGCCCGTCCGCCGCCTGCCCGGCCGAAAGGCCGAGGATGGCGACTTCGGTCGCGGTGTCGAAACCCAGTCCGAACAGGAAGCCCAGCGGGGCCATGTGCCAGCTGCGGGTAATCAGCCGGAACATCGGCCGGAAGATCCTTGCCATCAGTCCGCGATTGCCCAGCAGCATGTCGAGGTCTTCCTCGACATAGGCGCCCCCGGCGCGAACATGGGCGAAGGTCTTCCAGACGTTGCGCAGAATGATCAGGTTCATCGCAGCTATCGAAAACAGGAAGACCGCCGAGATCGAGGTGGCCACGAGACCGCCGACCTGCTTGAAGCTTTCGAACTGCGCCAGCGCGCTCGTCGTCAGGGCGATGGCTATGGCCGCGATGGTGACGATGCCGGAATGGCCGACGGCGAACCAGAAACCGACGGCGACCGGGCGCTGGCCGTCCTGCATCAGCTTGCGGGTCACGTTGTCGATGGCTGCGATATGGTCGGCATCCACGGCGTGGCGCAGGCCCAGCCCCCATGCGAGCAAGGCCGTCCCGAGCATGAGCGGCTGATCGTGGAAGAGCGATAAAGCCCATATCCAGGCGGCGATATTGGCGGCCACGAGCGGGCCGAAGAGCCAACCTATCCGGCGGCGCAGGTTGGGTCGGGCATTTTGCGGCGGTTGAGCCATGATGCGTTTTCGTCCTCCGGCGTCTTGCGACAAGGTCGGGACGAACCGCTCAGGCGAACGGCCGGAAGGCGCAGGCAACCGGACGCCAGGGCCGATCGACACGCCAGTCCGCTGCGGCCCCGGCCACAGGTTCGTCGCTCAGACGGAGTTCACCGTGCCGCGGCCATCCCCTGGACCAGGGCAAGAGCGACCAGACGCCGGCAGGTCTCCTGGCTCGCGGGTCACAGCTTGATGCACGCCTTCCCAGGCCCCTGTGCGGCACGCCGCATTCGGCCCAGTGGCTGCTTCCCAGACGCCCATGGCGCATGAAAAGCCGTGTGCATCGCGCTATCCGCTTACAGTTGCAGGGACAGCCGCGGACTTGGGAAAGGAATCCCCTTCCCGCACCGCATTCCCGATTAAGCCCCTGTTACGGGGCACCGGCGCGATCAAGGTGAATCGGCAAGAACCGATTCGAGGATGCTGATAACACCCCGCTTTCGCAGTGCCCATCGCAAGTTTTCGGCAACCGCCCGGCTCCGGGGGCAGCACGGCGCCTATAAGGCGCGTTCGGTGAAGGTGCCGCGCATGCAGTGGTTGGAGCTCATCGCCGAGCCGTAGCCACCGGCATTGAGGAAGGCGATGAAGTCCCCCTCCTCAACGGGCGGAAGGAGTGTGTCGGCAGCCCAGATGTCGAGCGCTTCATTGATGTTGCCGGCAACCGTCACCCGCTCCGCCGACGCTGCGCCGTCGCCGCGCAGCAGGCAGGGAGCCGGCTCGCACGGCAGGTCGTAGAAGGCGGGTTCCGGATGGAGATTGAAGCCCCCGCCGACGAAAACGAAACGGGTATCACGCTTGCGCTCGACATCGGTGACGGGAAGCACGAGCATCCCGGCATCCTTGGCGATATAGTCTCCCGGTTCAACGGCGATACGCAGGTCCCGTCCGGCGAAATGACGGCGCAGGATCGCGGCCCAGCGCTCCAGATCGAGCGGGCTGTCGCCCGGGCGATGGGGTAGCCCCAGCCCGCCACCGACATTGACCGTGCGCACCTGTGGTGCTTCGTCAAGGAAACGGAACGCTTCCGCGACAGCCAGGTTCCAGGTCTCCAACTGGTCGGTCAGGTAGCCGCAGCCGACATGGAAATGCAGCGAGGCGATCGTCAGCCCATACTGCCGGGCCAGCGCCAGGGCCTCGCCCCACTGCTCGCAGTAGATGCCGAACTTGGTCGTTCGTCCTCCGGCATAAGTCAGCTTCTCGGCATCGCCATAGCCGGTGCCGCGCCCGGGATTGACGCGAATGCCGATCTCCCGGCCGGGTGTGCGTTCACCGATGCGCCGGATCATGCCCATGGTGTCGCAATTGATGGTAAGCTCGGGGTGGACCAGCAGCCGCTCCAGATCGCGCGGCGTGACGCCGGTGCCGGTAAAGCTGATCTGCCCGGGCGCAAAACCGCAGGCAAGGGCTTGGTCCAGTTCGCCGGGAGAGCAGATATCGACGCCGCATTTTCCGCTTCCCGACAGCCGCTCCAGCAGGGGCGCAAAGCGGTTGGCCTTCATCGCGTAATAGACCGTGGAGGCGCAGCCGGTCTCGGCAAGGGCTGCGATCACCCGGTCGAGGTTGGCTTCGACACGCGCTAGCGAATAGAGAAACAGCGGACCGTCGCTCTCGCCTGCCAGCGCGGCGACGTCATGGCCCGCGAAGTGCAGGCGCCCTTCGCGATAGTGCAGATCGGGTCGCGCCCACCACGGCGCGGTCCCGGCTACCGAGCCCCGCTGCGGCACGCTCATCGCTTCTGCGGCTTGACCTGCCCGTCCAGAAATCGCCGGCCCTCCTCATTCGCATCTTCAGCGCGCCCGGTGATCCACACGCGGCAGCGCTGCGCGGCACAATGGCACGCGAACTGCCGATAGAGAACGTCCTCCGTCGCGGCATAATCGATGGTCAGCACTTCGCCAGAAGCGATATCCCGCAGGGCGACGAGTTCGAAACGCTCCATGTCGAGGCGGCAATTGGGTTCGCAGCCATGCGAGAGGTAGCCGACGAAGCGCGTGTCGTGGACATGCATCCCCGGCGAGACCTGCAGGCTGTGCTGCAACAGATCCGCGCTGACTTCGCCGTTGAACCTGTCGAGCACATCGCCCGCGGCAAAGGGAACGAGCGCGCGCACGCACAGGCCAAGCGACTCGCACTGGCAGACGACAAGGCGGTCTTCGCCTGATTCGGGCGCGCTGGAGTGTCCCCGCGGCTGGATGAACAAGGCCGTTTCCCCTGACGCCTGCTGAAATGTGCTGATCTTCGAGGCTGTTATCCTAGGGGCAATTTCTTAGCGAAACGTAGCCGGTTGCATTCGCCCTCGCGCGCATATTCCACGCGGTCCATGATCCGGCGCACGATATGGATGCCAAGGCCGCCGATCTCGCGCTCTTCCACCGCAAGCGACGTGTCGGGCGCTTCGAGGGTCAACGGATCGAAAGGCTTGCCATCGTCGATCAGGTCGACCGTAATTTCCTCGTGCCTGACATTGAGGCAGGCGGTGATGCGCGGCGTGTCCTGCTGCTTGCCGTGTTCGAGGATGTTGCTGACCAGTTCGTCGAACGCGATCATGACCTTGGTCAGCACATCTACCGGCAGGTCGACGCTTTCGAGATAGGCTTCGATATCTTCGAGGAACGCCGGGAACCCTGCCCTTCCGTTGGCGAGAGTGCGTTCATAATCGCAATCCATGCCACTCGATCCCCGTACCGGCGCCACACGATTGCGGGCACGGCCAACTTAATCGAGTGGAAAATTTTCACAACTTCTCCAATAAGGTGCGTGCACACGATGGGAAGACGGGCGGAGACAGGCCGATGGAAATCAGCGAAGAAATCATGGGCCCGGCTCTGGTCATGACCCTGGCGGGACGGCTCGACAGCAATACCGCGCCGCTGCTCGAAACCCGGCTGCCCTCCCGTATCGAGGGCAATCCGGCCACCGTGATCGATCTCTCGCAAGTCAGCTACGTCAGTTCGGCGGGGCTGCGCATCCTGCTCAAGGGCGCGAAAGTGGCCAAGGCATCGGGCAACAGGCTCGCGCTTTGCGGCCTCGCTCCGTCAGTCAAGGAAGTCTTCGATATCAGCGGGTTCTCCGCCATCTTTACGATCGCACCTGACCTCGATTCCGCGCTCGGTTGAGCTTGCGGGGCCGATCACTGCGAACATGCCGGTCGTCGTCAGGAGCGCGTCGAGACTGGCCAGCCATTCTTCCGGGCCGATACCGGGCGCGGCCTTGAGATAAGCCCGCGCGCGCTGCGCTTCGACGGCTTGCGCGAGAGTGACAAGCTGCAAGGCGCCTTCAGCCAAAGGCTCGTGCCATTTGTGCACGACCAGCGCCGAAAGAGGATGGAGTTGGCCCAGAAGGTCCAGGGCGCGGTCAAGTTCCGCCTCTGAGCTGCAAGCCTCGATCCGTCGCCGGACCTGGCAAGCCGCTGCCAGCGCTTCGACAGGGTCCGCATCCTCGCAGCACCCCAGGACGACGGCACCGCCCTGCCGCCCGATGTCGGCGTGGGCGAAGAAACTTCCCGGTGCAACCTTGCCACAGGCGCGCATGGCGACAACGGCACCCCCTTTGCGATATGTGCAAGGGGCGAATTCAACCGCCCTGACATGCGCCATGGCGCTGTCGCGGTTGCGCAGACGAGCCTTGCGCGCGGCGACCAGCCTTGCGCGCACTTCAGCAGCCTCGCCACTGGCATCCATGAGCCGCACGGCCCCGGCAAGATCCTGCGCCTCGCGGATACGCCAGATGACCTCGCCGTCCGCGACCTGACCCGACAGAGCCCGTCGGCTCAGGTCCAGTTCGCGGGTCAATCGGCGGGCGACGAAAATGGCCAGCGCGCTCGCCAGGGCGATCAACCCGAGCGCGATCAGCACGATATCCCGGCGAATGAGACGCAAGTGTTCGGCGATCGGTGCGCGGCTGAAGCGGGCTGCGACGAAGCGGCCCTCTCCTGCCGGAGCAAGTCCCACGACCCATCCCCCTGCGCCGTCCTGCGCCATTGTCCGGATGGATGGCCGATCCGGCCGGGCAAGCAAGGCCGGATCCCATGCACGCGCACCCGACTTGAGCGCGAAGGCCGGTCGGTCCGGTTCGATGAGAAGCAGGGCATCGAGCCCCTCGACATGCCCAAGGGCCGCATCGAGCGCCTTGCGGCGGTTCGGTTGGGCAAGGGCCTTGCCCGGATCGGGCATTTCGCGCGTGAATTCGGCCACCGTCACCGCCGTGGCGAGAGCCTGTTCGCCAAGCGCGCGCTCCAGTTCGGTGCGGTCCTGCGTATAGAGCAGCGCCCCGTTGACGAGCGCCAGAGCGAGGAACAGGGGCACGGCCAGCAACATGATCGTCGAACGGATCGTCATGCGGCGGCCCCGGCCCGGATCGCTGCAAGGCCCACCACGAAATCGGGACACTCGCGCGCGATGGTAAAGAGGTGCGGCCTCGCAAGGCACAAGACCTGCGCGCCTTGAACTCCGGCGACGTAGTCCGAGCGAACCGGAAGGCCGAACAGCGCGGACTGCGCGTCGAACACGGCGGGCGCTGGCCTGCCGTCGACAAGGACCGAGCCGCCGACCACCGCGACAAGCCGCTGGGCCACGGCGCCGCCCGCAAGGACTGTATCTCCCGGTCCATATTCGAAGCGACGGGCATGGCGGGCGACAAGCAGCAGCTCGGTCTCCGTCAGCCGGTCGAATGGCGGACAGCCTGCAAGCGCCAGCGCTTCGGCAACGACCTGCGCCGCGATCATGATGCGTCACCCTGCCAGACGACGAAATCGCCGCCCGTCACCGGCGCGATCGAAACGCGCTCCATCGGATCGAAACGACCGGCATCGGCGGCACGTCCCGCAATGCGAAGTCCCGCCTGCGGCTTGCCATGCCATTCGACCGAACCGGCCACGCCATCGACCACAAGGCAGGCCCCGGTCTCGCAGTCAGCGAGCGAGGTCCACTCCGAACAGAGTGCCGGATTCCCGGCCATCGCCCGCGCAAGGCGCGCCATCGCGCGCTGGGCAAGGACCGTGCGCGGATCGGCGGGATCGCGGGGCACCCATGCGATCGCCCGGTCGGTTCCGGACAGCAGGATCACCGGCTCGCCCGGAGGGATACCGGACCCGCTCGCAAGCAATTGTGCGTGAGCGCACTTGTCTTCCTGCACGCTGCGGCGCCCGCGCGCCTCCAGCTCGCGAGAAATCTTCGCCGCGCGTTCAAGCAGGGCTTCACGCAGGACCGTGACTTCGCGCGGCGCCTTGCCTTGCGTTGGACTGTGCCTGCGCCCAGCCGCGACCCGCAGCGTCTCTTCGGTCAGCGCCTCGATGGGCCCGGCTATGCGCCGCACGAGCGCCAGCGAAACGAGGATGCAGGCAAGTACCGAGCCAATGCCGATCATCGCGCTCATGAATAGCGCGTTCTGCGTCGCGATCTGGATGACCGAGACGTTGACGTCTGCCCCGGCCGACGCCGCAATGCGGCCACCCGCGCCCCACACCGGCGCCGCACCTGTCTTCAGCAGGCCCCACTGCTCCTGATATTCGATCGGCGAAACATAGATCGCCCCGGATTCCTCGACCCGCCTGAGGCCCTCGGCCGTCTCGTCGGGCAAATCGTCGCTGGAACCGAGCGGGGAATGGTTCTCTCCCGTCGAAGCGTCGAGAATGTAGAGAATGTCCTGCGGGCCGCCGTTCACCTGGGTGTAGAGATAGGTCAGGCCCAGTTCCTCGCGAATGCGCCGCATGGGCCCGACATTGCGGCGATAAGCGGCGCTGGCCTCGGCGGCCTGGCTATCGCCGCCCTTGAAGGCGGCAGCGATCAGGGCATCGTGATCTTCCGGATCGACCATCGCCCCGGCAAGTGCGCTCGTCGTCACCAGCTTGCGCTCGAATCCTTCAAGGATCGAGGTGTAGAGCCAGTTGTAGACGAGTACGGCCAGCAGCACTGCCACCACCACGACGGCGGGAAGGAAAGTGCGCAGCAGCAGCGCTTTGATCGGAACGCTTCTAGGCCGCATATTGCCGATCGTCCTGCGACTTGAGCAGAACCAGCGCCAGTTCGGGGAAGCGCGCGGCAACCTCGCCAAGGTCACGATAGGCGATCCAGAACGGGGTCCCCCCGGCCATGGCTGCCAAAGCCCTGCTCTCCGGCCTTTCGAACGTGGCACCCTGCGCCGCTGCGCCCAAGGCTTCGAGCGTGGCGCCGCCGACTTCGGGATGGTCCGCCAGCGCCGCCAGAAGATCCAGCGCATGGGGCTGCACCGCGCCGTCGATCTGCATGATGCCAAGGACATGGCATCGCACGGCCTCAGGGATACCGCTAAGGATCACGTCGTGAAGTTTCTGGATAAAGGTGCCGCCATCCAGACGGGCATGGAGGACGTCCGCCGCAAGGATCATTTCCAGCGGCTGGCCGCCCCCCAGAGCCTGCCCCAGGATCTGATCGAGATCCCTTGCCGCAGCCTGAGGGATCTGCGTTTCACCGTGCAGCAAGGGGCCGAGCCGGCAAAGATATTGTCGATCGATGCTACTCTCGATCGCCTCGACCGCATTGCCGCGCACCTTGGGATTGGCGGAATGGAGCGAGACGATCAGGAGATCGAAATTCGGCAGCAGCCCGCCGACAGCAAGGAGTTCGAGCACGAAATCGATCGCCGCTTCCGCCCGTTCGCGCTGGGCGCGCGCCAGCAGGGCGATGGAGCGGTGTGTCCGGCCATGGACATCGAGCAGGCTTGCCGCATGGTTCAGGCGCGAGGCTTCATCCAGTTCCCCGATCACGAGACGGTCGAGGTTGGCGGCAAACTGGGCGTAGGAATTCTGCGCCAGCGCACGGGCGGCTATGGCGCGGGACCGATAGGGCAAGGCCCTGTCGCGCAGCCCGCCCAGCAAGCGCGGGATCGCCGTCTCGCCCAGCCCGGTCAGCATCGTCGCAATCGCGCGGCTTGCCCTTGGCGCCAGTTCGGCGGCCGCCTCGAGAATGTCGGGTATGGATTCGCTGTCCCCGATCCGTCCGAGCAGACGGATCATCCGCCGCCGCTCGTCGCGATGCAGACGCGGCAGGCACCGTGCCAGCGCCGGGACGATGTGTACGTCCTCGGGCGTAGCCAGTCGGTCGATGGCCTCGGTAACGCCGATACGCTGCGTCGGATCGTCTTGAGCCAGCCGCGCCAGCAAGGCGTCGATATCGCTCCCGTCCGGCGGCAAGGGACTGCGCGCGGTATCGGCGTCCAGCAGCCGCGCGGCGATCTGCGCCTCCTCCCCCTCGCCCGCCGCGGCCTTGGCAAGCAGGGCTTTCGTCTCGGGTTCGAATTGCGGGGCCAGCACGCTGCGGTCGCCGAAGTTCATCCAGCCCTGCCGCATGTTGGCGGTCATCGCCGAAGGATAGAGCTGGCGCAGCGCGACGACGACGGCGATCAGCGTCGCGCCGACAATGATCCCGATGCCCGAAAGCTCGCGCATGTCCACCTGGCTCGCCACATAGATCAGGAAACCGCCGGAGACGAGGCTGGCCAGCGGCTCGGCCATGCCTTCCATCACCGTGCGCAGCGGCCGCTTCACCTGCGAAGGGACCGCGTTGAAAAGCAGGTTCTGGTTGTTGTACTCGATCGAGGTCAGGACCCCGTGATAGGCGAAAAAGGCCGCCAGCGCCGCACCCGTACCGCCCTGCAGGAAGAACCAGCCGAACACCGCGAAATAGGTCAGCGGATGGATAAAGGCGACATTGCGCACCCCCAGCCGCGCCACCAGCCGGTTGAACACGAAAAGACAGGTCACGAGGTTGAACAGGTTGGCAGCCGCGTAAAGCGTGCCGAAGAGCGACGCCAGCGCGGCCTCGTCGCGGCCCTCCTGCAGCACCATCGAGTACTGGTACTCGGCCAGATTGGTCATCAGCAGGGTGACGAAGAGCACCAGGGTGAAGACCATCGTATAGCGCGAGCGACCGAAGGCGCGGCCGACCGCCGCCAGCTGACTCAGGGCATCCCCGGTTTCTTCGTCCAGATCGCTGTCGCTTTCGGCAATCTGGCTCCAGCGACGGCGCAGGAGAACGGCGAGCGGTGCGGTTGCCAGGGCGATGGCCGCCCACAGCAGGAAGAAATCCTGCACCGCCACCCTCTCGGCCAGCACGCTCACCAGCATCGCGCCGCAGGCCGTGCCGAGCGCGCAGAATGCGGCGAACAGCGGGAACAGCCGCTTGGCGTCCTGGATCGCGAAATAGGCGTCGGTATAGTTCCAGAACAGGGAGTAGAGCGCGATGTACCACATCGCCAGGTAGAGCTTCACCGCGAAGTATAGCGGAACCTGCCATTGCGGGGGCAGTCCGGCATCAATCAGGGCCCAGAACGCCACCCCGCCCGCGACCAGCGCGGCCAGGGTCAGGTCGACCATGCGATCGATCGAGAAGCGCACCAGCAGATAGGAGAACAGCACCGTGTAGAGCAGCATGACCGCCGGCGTCAGCATGAACACCAGCGGCAGGCGGTCGGCGCCGACATTGCTCAGGAATGCCGCATCGCCGGCACTGAAGCCGACGCCCATGCCCATCTGCAGCAGGAATCCGAACAGGCCGAACTGGATCAGCCGGGGCCATTCACCGCGCTCGAGCCGGAAGAGGCGGTTAACGAGATCGAGCAATTTTCTCCCCACCAATGTCGCGGTCCGGCTTAATCAATTTTTGCAAGTATCGCTGCAATAGGGCTTATTCCGTTTCAATCGCGTTATCAGGCACAGTATCGGGGGATCATTCTCGTGGCGACCATGGATGGAGCGCAAAGGGTGCGCAGGTTCGGCCTCAAGCCGCAACTGCTGCTCCTGCTCTTTGTACTCAACCTGGTTTCGGCAACGGTATATACGGCGGTTCTCTACGGCACCGACCGCAACGAGATCCTCACCGGCATCGACGGCAAGCTGCAGACCGCGACGAACGCCGTGCGCGAGATCATTCCCGATGGATATCACCGGCGCATCCGCGATGCGAACTCGGTCACGCCGGCCGAGTACAAGCAGATCCAGCAGCACCTTTCACGCTTCGGCAATGCCTCGGGCCTGATGTATGTCTACACCTACATGAAGTTCGGCGACGATATCCGGACCGTAGCCACCAGTGCCACCGACGACGAGATCGCGCGGGGCACCCAGACGAAGTTCTTCACGCTCTACGACACAGCGCCCGACAAGCTCTATCGCAGCTTCGCCGACGGCAGGATCCGCTTCGACGAGTACAGCGACTCCTTCGGCCGCTTCCGCTCGATCTACATGCCGGTGAAGAGCCCTGACGGGCGCGTCCACGTCATCGGGGCGGACATCGACCTGACATGGCTCGACGAACGGCTGCACAAGGCACTCGTCAAGTCGATCGCGATCGGCATCGCCCTGTTCGCGCTGTCGATGGCGGTCGGCTGGTTTCTGGTCTCGCGCATCGTCGAACCGCTGGTGCGGCTGACCACCTTCACCCGCAACATGGAGACGCGCAGCTTCCAGCCCGACGAGGACGAGATGGACGCCATGCGCAGGATCAGCCGCGACCGGGGCGATGAAGTGGGTAGCCTTGCCGAAGCGATGGCCGGGATGATCGCCCGGCTCCAGCGCTACCTCATCGAAGTCGAGGAAGCGACGGCGGCACGCGAGAGGGTAGAGGGCGAGCTATCCGCGGCGCGCGACATCCAGATCGGCATGTTGCCGCGCAAGTTCCCGCCCTTCCCCGACCGCCGCGACCTTGACGTCTTCGCCCTGCTCGAACCGGCCAAGCAGGTCGGCGGCGACCTCTACGACTATTTCCTGATCGACCGGAACCGCCTGTTCTTCGTCGTCGGCGACGTATCGGGCAAGGGCGTGCCGGCAGCGCTGTTCATGGCCATGACCACCACCCTGTTCAAGGCGCACGCGATGTCCGGCGGCTCCACCGGCCGGATCATGGAACGGGTCAATGCCGAACTGTCGCGCGACAATGCCGCCGAGATGTTCGTCACCATCTTCGCCGGCATCCTCGACTTGCGCAGTGGCGAGGTGGAATACAGCGACGGCGGCCACGAGGCGCCCTTCATCGTGCGGGCCGACGGGTCGGTCGAACGGCTGGCCAAGCACCAGGGCATGGCGCTCGGCGTGTTCGAGGACGTTCCGTTCCGCACCGGCCATTTCGATCTGCGCGAAGGCGATGCGCTGGTCCTCTTCACCGACGGCGTTTCAGAGGCGACGGGCGCGAACGACGAACTGTTCACCACGGCCCGCATCGCCGATGCCCTGGCCAGCGCACGCGCCGAATTTTCCGCAAGACTGATTTCCGAAGGTCTTGCGCAGAGCGTGCGCGGTTTCGTGGGCGCCGTGCCGCAGTCGGACGACATCGCGATCCTGACGGTCTGCTACGAAGGTACGCGCGAAACCGTCAGCCCAGCTTGATCGGCGGGCGTTCGAGCCCGTGCATCTTGCGCAGGTAGAGGCGCATGTCGTCGATCTGGCGGCGCAGTTCTTCCACGCTCGCCGGACGGGCATCGAGGGCGGCGGCGATGTAGGGGCAGCTCTCGCGCTCCCAGGGCAGGAAGTCGAATCCCTCCTCGGCATCGTGCATCCACACAATCGGATAAGGGCGACCGAACATGACGCCCTTCAGTTCCTCGCGCCCGACCAGATACATGGCAACGGTCGAAAGGTTATCCGCTTCCAGCAGCGTCTCGACGAGGTCCAGCGAAAGCACGAGACTGGCCGGGCGGGCATATTTCGAAAGACGAAAGCCCAGGTCGAGGTCCGGCCCGATGAAATCGAGGTGCGGCGCCGCATCGTCCGAGGACAGCTCGGGGATCTCGAGCGCGATGTTGTTCTCGACAAAGTCGGCCAGCCAGGCCGTACCCTTGAGACGCAGCGGCAGCGTTTCGAAGTGGTTGGCCTCGTACAGCCGCATGGTGCGCAACAGGACGCGCAGGATACCGGTCAGCTCTTCGGCGCTGGAAGGCTGCGCAGTGAAGATCGCCTCGTCGCCCATGGCCTTCCAGACGTCCACGACCGGGGTCTCGTCCTCATCTAGGAATTCGAAGCCCATCTGCCCCACCAGCATCAGCGGAAAATTGGTGAAGAAGGTGCGGAAGATCTCCATCCAGCCCCCCGGTCCCTTGGCGTTCCTGGTCGCCTTGAACTGGGTCGAGCCAACCATGTCTACGGAAAGGAAGAGACGGGACATCAAGCGTACCTGCAATCAGAAACTGGCGGTAAGCGAGGCGACGACGCCGGCCCTGGCGAAACGACCTGCCTCATCGACGCCGGAATAGTTGGTATCGACGTAGGACAGCGATGCGGTCAACGGCCCCGTCGCGTAGGAGAGGCCCGCTTCCCAATCCCACTTGCGGAAGTAGACATCGCCATTTTCATAGCCCACGTGGCCGAACAGGCTGGCGGGAATGCTGCCCAGCGGGACCTGCCCCTTTGCCGCGAGGTAGATGTTGTCTCCGCCGAAATTGTCCTGGCGGGGCACCCAGCCCATATCAAGGCCGACGCTACCGGTCCCCAGCCTCGTCGATGCCGATCCCAGGACCTCGAAGTAGTTGACACTGTGGCCGCCGGGATAGACGTAGGTGAGCGCGGTGACGGAATAATCGATACCGGCGACCGAGCCGCCATAGCCTCCATAGAGGTCGAGTTCGGTGTTGGAACCGCCGGAATTCGCAATGCTCGAAGCCCAGGTGCCGATGAACAGGCCGCTGTCATGGCTGAGGTCGATCCCGCCCTGGATCGCAGGATCCTTGCCGGACAGGCTGATACCGCGAAACCGGTAATCGGAGACGATGCTGGCGTTGGCGGAAAGCTGGAAGGCAGGCGTAACGCTATTGCCGCTTTCCTGCGCGGCAGCCGGCAAGCCCGTCCCACCCAGCACGAGTGCGAGAAGGCCAACCGAAGATCTCACGCCAATTGCCACGCCCGCAGCCACTCCATCCCGTGATCGTGCAGGCTTAGGCGCATTCCCATAACTATTGGTAAATCAACACCAACGGGGTCTAAGACTGGGCTACGGGAAAGGCGAGCCACGTGCCCGGCCGGTCAATTGTTACCCAACTCGATGACGGCACGCGCCATGGAGACCAGTTCGGCCTCGCGATTGACCCCGCATTTCTGGAAAATCGTGCGCAACTGGGTAGCAACTGTCTGTACGCTCACCCCGCGCCGGTGCGCCGCTTCCTGCCGCGACTGACCTTGCGCGAGCAACGCCACGATCTGCCCTTCGGCTCCGGTCAGGCCGAACGCCGCGCACAGCCGCTCCACCTGATTGTCGCTGGCCGGGAGCGGCGAGCGGAAAGACACGACGACCCTTGGCGAGAAGCCGAAGTTCCAATCCTGTCGGGGCAGCGTGCAGACTTCCACCAGTATCCGCCCTTGCGCGGTGGAGATCCACAATTCGGATTGCGGCGGACTGTCCGCCAGCGCCGCGCTCAATCGGCGCTGCAGTTCCCGGTCTATATCAGCACGTACCGCTCGCAAGGCCCCCGCCCTCACCTGGAATGTCTGCCACCCCAGCATCTTTTCCGCGGCCTGGGTCATGGCGCAGACCTTGCCGGTCCCGTCGAGCAGGATCGCGGCATGACGTATGGCTTCCAGAGACCCGCGCAGAAGTTCAACACCGCGATGCTCGACCGCCTTCTGCAGTTGGATCGCCCGCAGGACGTGCGGCGCGGCCTCACCGAGCACCTTGCGCTGCGCTTCATTCGTCGCACCGTCCGAGCGTGCATGGAGCGCGGCCACGCCAAAGAATGCGCCGGGCCGGTCGACGAGGATCACCTGCGCGCCCTGCTCCGCATCGTACTTGCGCACGTGATCGAGGTAGACATCATTCGTGGAAACCTTGCGAACCGCATCGTAATGCCGCTCCCACGTAACTTCGAAGGGCTTGGCAATCGCGGCGACCCGGTAGTTCACGTCGGCGCGATAGCCTTCGATCCTGAGGAACTCCTCGGCGTAGCCTTCATCGACGTCGGTGACCCAGTTGAAGCTGACATGATCTTTACCGAAGGCAACCAGTTGTGCGCGCGCCGAACCGGTCGCATCCGCCAATGCCCGCAGCGCGGTATCCCACCCTGCGTCACTGAAAGGCGCCTGCGCAAAAAGCCGAGCGATATCTTCGCGACGTCCTGATTCGCCCTCCATCCGAGCCCCCCGAATGCCCCATCCATGATGCTTTTATGCAGTTGCAATCGTTTCGCAAGCCATTGAGAATCTTGTTCTCCTCTTTCCCATACCCTGATCATGGTATGATTTTCCTGCGCAAAACGGGCATTGGCCGCATGCGACCCAATGGATCGGCTTCTGCAGATCCTGGATTACTTGCCCGGGAATGACATTTGTCTTCCCGGGCTTTTTGGTTCCGCTCATTCCGCCGCTTGTCCTGGCCGCGCCTGACTTCACGACAGTAAAGCGATTTCATGCGATTGATCGCAGTAATGATCCTCTCAAGTCGATAATAGGCAGCAGCAGCGGACTTGAATATCAAGCAAAGTTGCCACTCGCCTCGGACCGCCGACCTTTCAAAACGATAACAATGGATAGCAATTGACAGACCTCGTCTACGGTCCTGCACGTAGAATTCTGCCAATCTAAATTTTCACTTACACATTTACTGTGGCTCTCATCGAAGGCCGTCTGCCTGCCAACGGGGGAGAGCGTTGTGGCAAGCCGGGCTGCCGACATGATTTCGAGGAGTCCGACATGCTGCAATGGTTTGAGAAGACTGCCCCCATCCGAACGAAATTCAAGGCGCTGACCGCGCTGCTCGCCCTCATCGGTACGACAGGCCCCGTCACGACATGGCTGGCCGGCGGCAGCACCGAATTGATCGGCGCCGCGTCTGCGTCACTGGCCGCTACCGTAATCGCGATGATCGTCGCTGCGCGACACATCACCACCCCATACGTCAATACCGTGATGCGCATGGAAGCGCTGGCGGACGGCGATACCGACAGTCCGATCCAGTACACCGACTACAAGGACTGCGTCGGCCGCATGACCAAGGCCATGGCTACCTTCCGCAACAACGCCGTGGCCCTGCGCAGCGACAATGCCGCGCAGGAAAAGACAATCATCGATGCCCTGAGCGGAGGATTGAAGAAGCTCTCCAGCAACCAACTGGACTGCGAGATCCGCGATCCCTTCCCCGGCGCCTACGATGACTTGCGCAGGGACTTCAACGCCGCCGTCCGATCGCTCGCCGATACCATCCGCTCGGTCCGGACCGCCGCCGCAAGCGTGCGCACCGGCGCAACCGAGATCCGCTCCGCCTCCGACGACTTCGCCGCGCGCAACGAACGCCAGGCCGCCAGCCTGGCCGAAACCGCCTCGTCGATGAACGATGTCACCACCAACGTGAAGCGGACCGCCGACAAGGCAACCGACGTCCAGCAGGCCGTCTCCGGCGCCCACCGCGAAGCCACCGAAGGCGGCGAAGTGGTTCGCAAGGCCATTGTGGCGATGGGCGAAATCGAGAAGTCCGCGCAGGAAATCGGCCAGATCATCAACGTGATCGACGGGATTGCCTTCCAGACCAACCTCCTCGCGCTCAACGCCGGGGTCGAGGCTGCCCGGGCAGGCGACGCCGGCAAGGGCTTCGCGGTCGTCGCCAACGAAGTGCGCGCACTTGCCCAGCGCTCGGCCGAAGCGGCGAAGAACATCAAGGAACTGATCACCGTCAGCAGCAAGCAGGTAGGCGACGGCGTGGTTCTGGTCGGCGATACCGGCTCGCTGCTCGAGAAGATCGTTGCCAGCGTGGGCGACATCGATGAGCTGATGTCCGAGATCGCCAGCAATGCCACGCAGCAGGCCAGCAATCTCCAGCAGATCAACGATGCCGTGAGCGAAATGGACCGGCTGACCCAGCAGAACGCGGCGATGGTCGAGCAATCGACCGCCGCCTCGCGCAGCCTGGCCGACGAGGCGAACGAGATGACCTCGCTCGTCTCTTCCTTCGTTACCGGCGAGGAGGACATCGTGCGGCCGATGCGCAAGTACGCCCCGCCTGCGCCGTCGGCACCTGCGCCCTCCTTTCATCCGGCACCCCGGTCGCAGCCCGTGGCCATGGGCAATGTCGCCCTGCAGTCGGTACCGACGAACGACGAGGACTGGAGCGAATTCTGAGCCTCAATCGATAGCGGCTTGTGCAAAACCCGTGAGTCAGCCCCGCGATTGCGGGGCTGACTTGCATTCGCAACCCACGCATTCCCGCCGTTTGCGCCCCTTCAAGGGGCCGCAGAAGCCCGCAGGACTTGCCGAAGCGTCGAAAAACGGCAAATAGCGCGGCATGAGCTGGCTAACACGCGTACGCAATTCCCTCTCGCGCACGAGCAAGCGCGACACACCCGACAACCTCTGGATCAAGTGCCGATCCTGCGGTGAGATGCTGTTCGTCAAGGACTTCGAGGACAACCTCTCGGTCTGTCCGAAGTGCGACTACCACGGGCGTATCGGCGCGCAGGAGCGCATCGGGCAATTGCTCGATCCCGGATTCTCGATCCTGCCCACGCCCAAGGTCAAGGAAGATCCGCTCAGGTTCCGCGACAGCAAGAAGTATCCCGACCGCCTCAAGGCCGCCCGGGCCAACTATCCCTACGGCGATGCGCTGACCAATGCCGTCGGCCAGATCGAAGGCAAGAAGCTGGTGCTGGGCGTGCAGGACTTCGGCTTCATGGGCGGTTCGATGGGCATGGCCGTGGGCGCGGCCTTCGTTGCCGGGATCGAACGCGCGATTCGCGAGAAGTGCGGCTACGTCATTTGCACTGCCGCCGGTGGCGCGCGCATGCAGGAAGGCATTCTCAGCCTGATGCAGATGCCCAAGACCACCGTTGCCCTGCGTCGCCTCAAGGCGGCAGGGCTGCCCTATATCGTCGTCCTGACCGACCCCACGACCGGCGGCGTCACGGCAAGCTATGCCATGCTGGGCGACGTCCAGATCGCCGAGCCCGGCGCGCTCATCGGCTTTGCCGGCCAGCGCGTGATCCAGGACACCATTCGCGAAAAGCTGCCCGACGGCTTCCAGCGCGCGGAATACCTTCACGAACACGGCATGGTCGACATGGTCGTGCATCGCCGGAACATGCGCGAGACGCTTGCGCGCCTGCTCGATTATCTCCGTCCGGTTGCAACAGCAGCCTGACAACGCAAAACTGGGCACAGCCCCTTCGGGGAAAAACTGTGCAAGGTTAGGATTAATCCCTTGTCACGTGCTATTGCCCCCGCAATAGCCGCGGCAAAATATGCTGATCCGAGGAACGCATGGGTAACCAAACGAGCGGCAAGGCCGCTGGCATGAACATTGACAGCGCACTCGTGCGCGAACTGGCGGAACTTCTCTCCGACACCAACCTCAGCGAAATCGAGGTGGAAGACGGTGAACGTCGCATCCGCGTCGCCCGCACGCTGATGGCAGCGCCGATGGTCCAGGCGGCCGTCGCCCCGGTCGCTGCTGCCGCTCCGGCCGCTGCCGCGCCTGCAGCAGCAGAAGCCGCTGCCGCACCGGCCATGGACGGCACCGCCGTCAAGTCGCCGATGGTAGGCACCGCCTACCTCGCCCCGGAACCCGGCTCGGCGAACTTCGTATCGGTCGGCCAGAACGTGAAGGCGGGCGATACCCTGCTGATCATCGAGGCGATGAAGGTGATGAACCCGATCACCGCACCTGCCGCGGGCACCGTCAAGGCCGTGCTGGTGGACAATTCCCAGCCGGTCGAATTCGACCAGCCGCTCGTCGTCATCGGCTGATCGCCATGGGCATTTCCCGCATACTGATCGCCAATCGCGGTGAAATTGCGCTGCGCATCCATCGCGCCGCGCATGAAATGGGCATCGAGACGGTCGCCGTGCACTCCACGGCCGATGCCGACGCGATGCACGTTCGCCTTGCCGACCACGCGGTATGCATCGGCCCGCCCTCGGCCCGCGATTCCTACCTCAACGTCGCCGCGATCATCGCCGCGGCGGAAATAACCCAGGCTGACGCGATTCACCCCGGCTACGGCTTCCTTTCGGAGAACGCCAAGTTCGCCGAGATCGTCGAAGCCCACGGGATCACCTGGATCGGCCCCAAGCCCGAGCATATCCGCACGATGGGCGACAAGGTGGAAGCCAAGCGCACTGCCGGTGCGCTCGGCCTGCCGCTGGTCCCCGGTTCGCCGGGCGCCGTCGAAGACCTCGACGAGATCCGCGAGCTTGCCAAGGAAATCGGCTACCCGGTGCTGGTGAAGGCCGCTTCGGGCGGCGGTGGACGCGGCATGAAGATCGTGCCCAGCGAAGACCAGCTCGAAACGATGGTCAGCCAGGCCCGCTCGGAGGCCAAGGCCGCCTTCGGCGACGACACCGTCTACGTCGAGAAGTACCTCGGCAATCCGCGCCACATCGAATTCCAGATCTTCGGCGATGGCAATGGCAAAGCCGTGCACCTGGGCGAGCGCGACTGCTCGCTGCAGCGCCGCCACCAGAAGGTGCTCGAGGAAGCCCCCTCGCCCGTCATCACGGCACAAGAGCGCGCGCGCATGGGCGGCGTGGTTGCCAAGGCGATGGCCGACATGGGCTATCGCGGCGCCGGCACGATCGAGTTCCTGTGGGAAAACGGTGAGTTCTACTTCATCGAGATGAACACCCGCCTGCAGGTCGAACATCCGGTGACCGAAGCGATCACCGGGGTCGACCTCGTGCGCGAGCAGATCCGCATTGCCGACGGCAAGCCGCTGTCTGTCACGCAGGACGAGATCGAGTTCAAGGGCCACGCCATCGAGTGCCGCATCAATGCCGAGGATCCGTGGACCTTCGTCCCCTCCCCCGGCCTTGTCGACACTTTCCACGCGGCCGGCGGCATGCACGTGCGCGTCGATTCCGGACTCTACGCCGGGTACCGCATTCCGCCCTACTACGATTCGATGGTTGCCAAGCTGATCGTCTACGGTCGCACCCGCGAAGGCTGCATCATGCGCCTCAAGCGGGCGCTGGGCGAAATGGTCGTCGGCGGGGTCAAGACCTCGATCCCTCTGCACGAAGCGATCATCCAGGATCCGGATTTCCAGTCCGGCGACTACACGATCAAGTGGCTCGAACAGTGGCTGGCCGACAAGGCTGAAGCCGAAAGCGAGGCCAAATGATCTCCTATCTCGAATTCGAGAAACCGATCGCCGCCCTCGAGGCGCGCATCCACGAGCTGCGTTCGACCGCCGACACCGGCGGCCTCGACCTGATGAGCGAAATCCAGAAGCTCGAGACCAAGAGCGAACAACTGCTGGCGCGCACTTATGCATCGTTGACGCCGTGGCAGAAGACGCAGGTCGCCCGCCACCCGCAACGGCCGCACTTGCGTGACTACCTCGCCCATATCTTCACCGACTTCATGCCGCTGGGCGGCGACCGTCTCTACGGTGAGGACGCGGCGATCGTGGGTGGCATGGCCCGGCTGGGCGACCGGCGCGTCATGGTTATCGGCCATGAAAAGGGCCACGACACCCAGACCCGCATCAAGCACAACTTCGGCATGGGCAAGCCCGAAGGCTACCGCAAGGCGGTGCGCCTGATGGAACTGGCCGGACGCTTCGGCCTGCCGGTCGTGACGCTGGTCGACACCTCAGGCGCCTTCCCGGGCGTCGAAGCCGAAGAGCGCGGTCAGGCCGAGGCCATTGCCCGCGCCACCGAAGCGTGCCTGTCCCTGCCCGTCCCGATGGTCGCCACGATCGTCGGCGAAGGCGGATCGGGCGGAGCCGTCGCCCTGGCGAGCGCCGAACGCGTTCTCATGCTGGAACATGCGGTCTATTCCGTCATCAGCCCGGAAGGCTGTGCCTCGATCCTGTGGCGTACCGGTGAGCGCGCTGCAGACGCTGCCGCCGCCATGCGCGTGACGGCCCAGGACCTGCTCCAGCTCAACGTGATCGACCGCATCGTGCCCGAGCCGATGGGCGGCGCCCATCGCGATCCCGCAGCCGCATCGCAGGCGCTGGGTGCGGCCATTTCCGAAGAGATCGACGCACTGTCGGGCGTTCCGGCCAAGGACCTGCTCCATCGCCGCGAAGAACGCTTCCTGGCGATCGGCAACCTTTAAGGGGGCATCCCCCTCTCCCGATGACTTCAGGGCATGGCCGGAGTGCGCAGCGCGCTCCGGCCATTCTGATTCCTGCTGCCGCTCAGAGCGTGGCGAGCGCACTGCGGACCAGCGACGCGATATCGCCGTCGTGGGTAAACCCGGCCTTCTCGGCCGCGGGCGTGGCGAGAGGCGGCTGCGCGGCGAAGGCGGCTTCCAGTTCCGCATCGGCGCCATACGTCACCAGATCTTCGGATACGCCGCACTGGCGCGCGACCTCCGCAGCCAGGTCGCGCATGGAGATCCGCTGTGCCGGCAGGGTCACCGCCCGCGTGGGCGGCAGCAGTGCAGTATCGAGCGACAGCGCATGAACGAAGTTTTCGGCGCAGCGCGCCACCGATTGCGCCCAGATCATGCCCGATGCAGACACCGGGCAGGTAAATGCCTCTCCTGCCTTGAGGGCATGGAACAGGTTGCTCATGAAGGCCGACTTCATGCCCGATGGCCCCTTGGGCCGCGCAAGGATACCGGGCAGGCGCACGGTTACGCCGTCGATCAGGCCACGGTTGGACATCATCGCCACCGCGTCCTCCATCATCGCCTTGTGCCCGCCGTAGATCATCTTGGGCGAAAGCGGCGTCCCGTCGTCGACATGCGCGGGCAGGGGATCGCCGAAAACAGCGATGGAACTGGCATAGACGACGCGCAAACCCGGGCGCAGCGCGCTCGCTTCCAGCAGCAGGTCGTACATGGCATCGACATTGATCCGCCGCGATGCCGCGGGATCGGCCTCTGCCGCACCGCCCGGAACGGTCGCGAGATGAACAAGCGCATCGCAGCCGCCAGCCAGGGCCGCATCGCGAACGGCCCTGACGCCAAGATCGCCTGCCACGGCCCGGACTCCGCGCGCTATGCCGCCGGCCTGCGCGTCCAAGGCAACGACCGTATCGCCGCGCTCCAGCAGACGAGAGACAAGCTGCCGGCCGACGAAACCGCCTGCGCCTGTCACCACCACTTTCATTTCCATTCTCCTGTCCGTTCGGCTCGGTGGATGGGCCGCCGAGCGCGGGGCCACGAAGCCGGTGGCGCCATCCCGACATGCGGCACGCGATGCTGCATGCCATGGACGCTTCCAGTCCGCCACAAGGCTTTCGGTTCCTGAAGGCTGAGGCGCATGCCCCCCCAATGCGCTGAGTCTATTTGGCCCCGAACAGCAGTGTCGTGTTGAAATCCCGTGCATTCTGCCAGAACGGCGGGTCCGTGGGCTCGCGATGGATCACCCGGTGCATCGTCGCAGGAAGGCCCAGCTCCCGCCGCGCCAGCTTGCCCGGAATGATCGCCAGACTGTCCCTTGCGATAGGGAGATTGACCCAGCCTCCATCAACGAAAACCTGCGTGCAGATCGTATCGCGAGAGCCACTGATCGCGCTGAAGTAGCGCGTATCGTAGTGGGGCTTCTCGATCAGGTGCTCACCGGCTTCGAGGCGGTTGACCCGGCTGCGATCGGCAAAGCGGGCATTGGCCCATTTCGCTGGCCACGAAGCGAGTGGAAGCAGGCTCATCAGCCCGAAGACATCGCACAGCCCCTTGGCCGAAAACGGCCCCATGGCACGCGCCCGGGCGGTATCGATCGCGAAGCCGAGTTGCCCCCAACGCCCCAGCGAGTTGCCCACCAGCGCCGTCAGGCCATCCAGCGCGGCCACGCTGCACTGGTACTTGAGCCGTTGAACAGAGACCCGCCAGAATGGCGGTGCCATGTCATCGGGCGTCATGGCGGCCATGATCCGGGCCACCAGAGCCCAGCAATCGGCCAGCAGTTCGACCGACGGCGTCACGAGGATGCCGTCCTGTACGAAGCCGCCCGGTCGCATCGCGAACTGGCCGGATCCTTGCGTAATCTCGAACTTGCGCGCGATGTGGCCGTGCAGGCTGGGACGAAAATAGATCACGTCGCCCAAACTGTCGGTGATCTCTCCGCTGCCGTGGTGATTGTGCGCTATTTCGGCCAGCGTAACTTCCCACGGAAGCTTCTCGCGCTGATCGGCCATCAGCCTGTCCCACAAGTCGCGGAAGGTATCGTCCGGCGCGATCATCGCCGCGACCGCGCCCTGCGTGAAGGCATCCGCAAGCACACCCGGCTTCAACTCGTTCCATGCAAACTCGATGATCGCCACGCAGCCCCCCACTGACAATCCGGCCACCAGACCGGCCAGACCAAGTCGACGCCCCTGGAATCCCCTCGAGAATTGTGGCCACAAGTTACCATGTTGCGCCACGACCAGCTACTTTGGTTAAGGCTGACAACGTGGTTTTTATTTGGCGATTTAGAACAGTAGATTACATCGCAAGGCTGCGACAGCGCCCGGGCCGAGAGACACGATTTTGTGAGGATTGCCGCTGCCGCTGCAGAAGTGGTGAGCCCGACAGGATTCGAACCTGTGACCCGCTGATTAAAAGTCAGCTGCTCTACCTACTGAGCTACGGGCCCACGATGCCGTTTCGCGGCTGCGGAAGGGTCAACTAGGGACAGGGCGAGGCTTGGTCAAGCGCGCATGCAACTGTTTTACCGACAAGCCGGTCAACGGATCGCGCCATCCACCCGCTATCGTGAGTGCGGGCCCCAGCACGAAATCCCTCTGACGAAAGGCCGGGTGCGGGATGACAAGCCTGTCGCTGGTCCATGGACCGCCGTCCCACAGGACGATATCGAGGTCCAGCACCCGCGCGCCCCAGGGCCGTCCACCCGACTTTCGGCCGAACTTGCGCTCCATCTTGGCCAGCTTGTGCAGCACCTCGTCCGGATCGCGATGCGTGCTGACGATGGCAACGCCATTGGCATAGCGCCGACGCGAAGGTCCCAGCGGCGCAGAGTCGATAAGCGGAGAAACGGCCTCGACTTCGAACTTGCCCTTGTCGAGCGCGGCCAGCGCAGCCCTGAGCACCCTGTGCGGATCGCCATACTTGCGGTGCCGCATGTTCGATCCCAGCGCGATCAGGTAGCGGTGCTTCGCCAAGACGGTCAGACGTCCTGCGCGATGCGGGTGTAAAGCTGCGGGCGGCGATCGCGGAAGAAGCCCATGCCGGCGCGGTGCGTGGCCGCGCGCGCAAGGTCCAGCGTAGCGACAAGGACGCCGCTTTCCTCCTTGCCGAACTCGGCAACGAAATCGCCCCATTCATCGGTAATGAAGGAGTGACCGTAGAAGGTCTGCTCGCTGCCCGCTTCGGCTTCGATGCCGATGCGATTGGCAGCGATCACCGGCATGCAGTTCGAAACCGAATGGCCAAGCATGGCCCGGCGCCACATGCGGCTGGTGTCGAGCGTGGCGTCATAGGGTTCGGACCCGATGGCAGTGGGATAGAACAGCAGTTCCGCTCCCATCAGTGCCATCACGCGGGCGCATTCCGGGTACCACTGGTCCCAACATATACCCACGCCGATACGCGTGCCGAACAGGTCCCACACCTTGAACCCGTCGTTACCCGGCCGGAAGTAATACTTCTCTTCATAACCGGGGCCGTCGGGAATGTGGCTCTTGCGATAGGTGCCCATGATCTCGCCCTCGGCATCGATCATGGCCAGCGTGTTGTAATAGTGGTGTCCGTCCCGCTCGAAGAAGCTGGTCGGGATCGCCACCTTGAGCTTGCGGGCGAGCGCCTTCATCGCGATGACCGAAGGATGCTCTTGCGTGGGGCGCGCCAGCGCGAAGAGTTCTTCTTCCTCGACCTTGCAGAAATAGGGGCCCGAAAACAGCTCGGGCGGGAGGATGATCCGGGCGCCCTTGCCCGCTGCCTCTTCGACGAGAGCGGAAACGGCGGCGATGTTCTGCGCCTCGTCGGCGGAGCCAAGGGCGAGTTGCAGTGCTGCGACAGTGATTTCGGCCATGGGCCGGCCCTTTATCAGGGCCGCTTGCGGAACAGAAGCGTCATCCTGTCACTTTCGCCGATCGCTGCGTATTTCGCCTTGTCCTTATCCTTCAGCGCATAGGACGGCGGCAGGGTCCACACGCCCTCCTCCCAGTCCGCGGTGTCCTTCGGATTGGCGTTGACCTCGGACTTGCCGACCAGCTCGAAGCCGTTCACTTCCATGAACTTGATCACATCCGCCTCGCGCAAGTAGCCGCGATTGCCGTCGCTGACCGCATAAGGCGCGTCCGCCCTGGCCCGGTGCTGGACGATGCCGAGCAGGCCGTCGTCCTTGAGCAGCGCACGCATCGCCTTGATCTCGCCGTCGGCGACGTTCCAGCGCATCATGTTGTGCATCATGCGCACGACCAGGATCCGATCGAAGGTTCCCTTCTGGTCGTCCGGCACGGTTTCGAGAGTCATGCCCGAGAAACTCCGGGCCGGAAGCCCCGTCCATGTCGCAACCTGATCGGCGAAACCGGCGGCGGTGGCATTGATGTCGTCCGCTTCGAACGGCAGTTGCTTCGGATTGAAGAACAGCCCGGTCAGATGCCCTTCATTCGCCAGATAGGGCGCAAGCACCCGCGTATACCAACCGCTGCCCGGTTCGTATTCGCCGACCTTCATGTCCGGCCGAATGCGGAAGAACGACAGGGTCTCCGCCGGGTGGCGATAAGCATCGCGACCGTGGTCGTCCTTGCGTGAGGGATGAGCCAGGGCCAATTCGACGAGCGCTTCGCAGCCCTTGCAGAAATCGGCCTCGGATCGCGCCTCGGTACCGGCTTCGACCGTGGCGGCGGAGAGCGGTGCGGCCAACAGGCCCAGAAACGAGGAAAGGGCGACCAGTGTTCGACGCATCACGATTCTCCCAGCGAAGACGAAGTGTCGGAAAAGTAGACAAGAACGGGACAAAGGCAACCCGGACCGGAAGGCGAGAATAGCGCCTCCCGATGACAAGGGCAGGACAGCTTCCTATGTTCGTGACCTTGAATGCCCCCCGAACGACAAGGACAGGACAAACCATGGAAACGGCAATCGTGGCAGGCGGATGCTTCTGGTGCACGGAAGCGGTGTTCCGCGACGTCGTCGGCGTCAGCGAGGTCGAAAGCGGCTATATCGGCGGCTCCGTCGGGAATCCGAGCTACAAGCAGGTCTGCTCCGGCACTACCGGACATGCCGAGGCGATCAAGGTGACCTACGACCCCGAGACAATCTCCTATGCCGAAATTCTCGACGTGTTCATGGGCACGCACGACCCGACGCAGCTGAACCGGCAGGGTAACGATGTCGGCACGCAGTACCGCTCGGCGATCTTTCCGCTGGACGATGCGCAAAGGTCCGGGGCCGAAGCCGCCATCGCGCGCTCGAACGAGGAGAATGGCGGCAAGGTCGTGACCACCATCGAAGGCCCGGCCACCTGGTATCCCGCCGAGGACTACCACCAGGAATACTGGGAAGGCGAAGGCCAGCGCAATCCCTACTGCCTGGCCGTAATCCCGCCGAAACTTATGAAGCTGCGCAAGAGCTTTCAGGCCAAGGTCAAGGCCTGACCCGATCCAAGTCGTGCAAGCCCCTGTCGCCGCAAAGTCGACGGCAGGGGCTTGCGCCGCCTCCAATCGCTCCGCCACGCCATGCCGGCCGCTGGTCGTCGAGCTGAAGGATCAGGGGCAGGCGCCGCCCCGGTAATACCACTGCAACGCTGCAGGATCGCAACAGACCTGCTCCCCTACCTCCCGCAGCCTTCGTGAAATCGCCTCAGCAAGGGAACGCTTTCGCTGGCATCGTTCATGTACGGAGGGCCTTCGCTGGGAGCGGAAACGGCAGATCGATGCGAAGCACCGCAGACCGGCGATCGGTCGCGCCCTCAACGAAACCAGCCCCGTCAGGAGCCGAAATTACGACACGGACCGGGAAATCTCAAGCAAGGCAATAACGGGGATCGCGAATTCACGCCGCGATGAACTCGCTCACATCGGACAGCTCGGACACATGCTCGTCGTGATATTGACCGCAGGCCTTGCGCCACGAAAGCGACGCAAGGTTGCCGGCTACAGCGACTTTCAGGTCTTGCGCCAGCGTGCCACGAAAAAGCCGTCAAGCCCGCCCGCCTCGGCCAGCATCGCCGGATCGGTCCGTAGCCATCCCTCTTCGGTGGGCGATAGACCCGCGGGCAATTCGTCCTGCGCTATGGGTTGCGGAGTCAGCGCCACTTGCGCGGCCTGGGCTTCCCCCTCCCCGGCTTCGAGCGAACAGACGGCATAGACCAGCGATCCGCCCGGATTGAGCCAATCGACCGCGCGCGCCAGCAGGCCCGACTGCAACTCGGCCATCTCCGCAATCTGGCGCGCACCGATGCGGTGGAGAACGTCGGGATGGCGACGGCTGGTACCGGTCGCGGTGCACGGCGCATCGAGCAGGATCGCATCGAATGGCGCGCCGGGCTCCCACTTGAAGGCATCGGACTGGACCACATCGGCGCGCAGACGGGTACGCTCGAGGTTGTCCTTCAGCCGTTCGAGGCGACGCTTGGAGATGTCGAGCGCTGTGACCTCCCAGCCGGCAGCGGCCAGTTGCAGGGTCTTGCCCCCGGGCGCGGCGCAAAGGTCAAGCACGCGCCGCCCCTCGCCCGCTCCCAGCAGCCGCGCGGGCAGGCTGGCTGCAAGATCCTGCACCCACCATGCGCCCTCGCGGAAGCCCTCGAGGCTCTCCACCGCTGCGCCGCGCGGCAGGCGGACGTGCCCCGGCATCAGCGAAGTACCGCCCAGCCTTTCCGCCCACTCCTGCGTCTTTTCCGGTTCGCGCAAGGCAAGGTCGAGCGGCGGCGGCTCGGCAAGGCCCTGAGCGATGTCCGCTGCCCGCTTGCCCCAGCGTGCGCGAACCGCATCGGGCAGCGTCGGCACCTCCAGCAGCGAGACCTCCCGCTTCATCAGCGTTGAGAATACGCCATGCGCCAGCCGCCTCGGCCCGCCGGTCAGCAAGGGCAGACCCGTCGCGATCACCGCATGCGGCGGCGTTTCGAGGCGCAGGACCTGCGCGAGCATGAGTTCGAGGACCGCGCGCGGCTTGGCATCGTCGGGCAGGCGCTGGTGCGTGGCGCTGTCGATCAGTGCGTCGAGGTCCGCCTTCCAGCGCAGCACCTCGCCGGCAATCGCGCGGGTCAGCGCCCGGTCGGCATCGCCGCGCACGCGCGACAGGGCCGCACCTGCGGCCTGATCCAGGGTTTCGCCGCGCCGCAGAACGGCATCGATGAGGTTGAGCGCGGCACGGCGCGCCGGAAGGCCGGGAATGTCCATGCCGCTGCCCCTATAGCGGATTGCGTTTTCCCGCCAGTGGCACCACATGGGGACAATGACCGAACGCGCCACCAAACGTCCCGAAGGCTTCCGGAAGCCCGCACACTGGACCAACGATCCCGCGCCGCAGCCCAAAGACGCCAAGGCAGAGGAAGACTCGCTCGATCCCGACGGCGAACTCTCTCCCACGCGCTATGGCGACTGGGTGCACAAGGGTATCGCTGTCGACTTCTGAGAGAAGCCTGCGCCAGGCTGCTCGAAGCAAGTCCCGCGTTGACGAAACGGGTTCAGGAACTGCCGCCCACGACGCAGCGGTTCCTGCCGGCATGCTTGGCCGCGTAAAGCGGCTCGTCCGCGCGTGACAGCCAGTCTTCCACGGAAGTCACCGTATCGGTAAGCGGCGCGATACCGAAGCTTGCAGTAACGGCAATGGTGCGGCCGTCGGCAAGCTCGATCACCCGATCCTCGATAGCCTGGCGAAACCGTTCCGCCGCCCAGAAGGCATCGGGAGCCTCGGTTTCGGGCAGCAGCACCGCAAATTCCTCGCCACCAAGGCGGCCCAGCAGATCGACCGGACGCTTGGCGAGCGTCACCGTTTCCGCCAGCGCCTTGAGCGCGGCATCTCCGGCCGGGTGGCCATACGTGTCGTTCACCTGCTTGAAGAAGTCGATGTCGACCAGCAGCAGGCAGCTTGGCCTGCCATAGCGCCTGAAACGTCCGATCTCATGGCGTGCCATTTCAAGGAAACCACGCCGGGTGAGCGCACCGGTCAACTGATCGCGCTGGGCGATGCGGCGCAGTTCGAATTCGTTGACGACGATGCGGGCGAAATTGGACAGGAGCGCCACTTCCGCCTCGGTGAACTCACGCGGCTGGACATCGATGGCGCACAGGGTGCCGACGTTGAAACCCTCCGCGGTCTGTAGTGGAATGCCTGCATAGCTGCGGATCCCGGGTTCCCCCAGCACGAGCGGGTTCTCGGCGAAGAGCGGATGGACCTGCGCATCGCTGACGAGGAACGGCTCGCTTTGCCGAATGGCATGGGTGCAGAACGAAACGTCGCGCGGGGTTTCGCTAACATCCAGTCCTCGGCGCGCCTTGAACCACTGCCTGTCCTCATCGACCAGCGTAACCGTCGCGATCGGCACGCCCAGAACGGTGCGCACCAGCGATACCACGTTCTCGAACGGCTCCTCCGGCTCGGTATCGAGGATTTCCAGCTGCCGCAGGGCCGCAAGACGGCCTTGTTCGTCATCGGCAGGTGCAGGTTGCGTCAGGCTCGTAGTCATCGATTGGAAATCCGCATTGGGGACATTACTCCGGGGGCGGCCTCACCCCGATCTTGCGGCGCGTTCCGTCACGACTCAGGATTTCTACAAAGGTCTTGATGCCGCAATCAAGGGCCCGCATCAGGCCTGGATCTCGATCCGCGTCCCATCGGGCACGGTCTGCCAGAGGTATTCGATCTCATCGTTGGAAACCGCGATGCAGCCATCGGTCCAGTCGCCCGGCATCCGTCCCTGCGCCAGCCCGTTCGGCTGGCCGTGGATCATGATCATGCCACCCGCCGAACGACCGCGAGCCGCGGCAAAGACGCGGTCTTCCTCACTCGGATAGGAAATGTGCAGCGAGAGGTAGTAGGCGCTCTCGGGGTTGGCCCAGTCGATCTCGTAGAGCCCTTCGGGCGTCCGCCGGTCGCCCTCGAAGCGCTTGGGGCCGACCGGATCGCCCATCTGGATACGCTCTATCACGCGCACCAGCCTGCCTTCGGAAAAGAGCTGGATCGTGCGGTCGGACTTGTCGACGCGAACGAAGTCAATTTCCGGGAGTGCCTGCCCGTCCTGCGCCGAGGCGCCCGCGGCAAGCAGCAGGAGCAGCGGAGCGAACCTTGGCACGCTCCGCCGCATCGCGATCAATCCTCGAAGGGATCGCGCACGAGGATCGTGTCCTCGCGCTCGGGGCTGGTCGAAACCAGCGCGACCGGGGTTTCGATCAGTTCCTGCACGCGCTGGATATACTTGATCGCCTGCGCGGGCAGATCGGCCCAGGAACGGGCGCCGGCAGTGGTGCCCTGCCAACCGTCCATTTCCTCATAGATCGGCTCGACATTGGCCTGGTCGGCGGCATGGCTCGGGAAGTAGTCGAGGACCTTGCCGTTCAGGCGATAGCCGGTGCAGATCTTCACCTTCTCGAAGCCGTCGAGCACGTCGAGCTTGGTCAGGGCGATGCCGGTGACGCCCGAAATCGCGCAGGACTGGCGGGTGAGAACGGCGTCGAACCAGCCGCAGCGGCGCTTGCGCCCGGTGACGGTGCCGAATTCATGACCGCGTTCGCCAAGGCGCTGGCCGGTCTCGTCGTCCAGCTCGGTCGGGAACGGACCCGAGCCGACACGGGTGGTGTAGGCCTTGACGATGCCGAGCACGAAGCCGGTCGCCGAAGGACCCAGGCCCGAACCGCTCGCAGCGGTGCCCGAAACCGTGTTCGAGCTGGTGACGAAGGGATAGGTGCCGTGGTCGACGTCGAGCAGCACGCCCTGCGCACCTTCGAAGAGGATACGGGCGCCCGCCTTGCGAACCTTGTTGAGACGCTTCCAGACCGGCTGGGCGAACTGCAGCACGAAAGGCGCGATCTCGCGCAATTCGTTCAGCAGCGCTTCGCGGTCGACCGGGTCCTGTCCGAAACCGGCGCGCAGGGCGTCGTGGTGGGCACAAAGACGGTCAAGCTGCGGCTCGAGCGAATCGAGGTGCGCAAGGTCGCACACGCGGATCGCGCGGCGGCCGACCTTGTCTTCATAGGCCGGACCGATGCCGCGACCGGTGGTGCCGATCTTGCCGGCGCCCGCCGCGTTCTCACGCAGGCCGTCGAGGTCACGGTGGAGCGGCAGGATCAGCGGACAGTTGTCCGCGATCGCGAAGTTCTCCGGATTGATCTCGACGCCCTGGCCGCGAAGCTTCTCGACTTCCGACTTGAGGTGCCAGGGATCGAGAACCACGCCGTTGCCGATGATCGACAACGTACCGGTCACGATGCCCGAAGGCAGCAGCGAGAGCTTGTACACCTGCTCGCCCACAACGAGCGTATGGCCCGCATTGTGGCCGCCCTGGAAACGAACCACGGCATCCGCCCGGCTCGCCAGCCAATCGACGATCTTGCCCTTGCCCTCATCGCCCCACTGGGCGCCAATCACGGTTACGTTGGCCAACGCCTGCACGCTTTCATTACTGTTTGAAGTCCGCCGCGCGCCCTAGGCCCTGTGGCCTCCAAGGGCAAGGTGCAGGTGACAATTTGTGCCAAGGCGATTGCCGCGTGCCGCGGCCTGAGCCTTGCGATCTTGCAGGCCACACAGGACTTCGCGAAGAATCTTGCGCCAGGGCACTGCCGGAAAAGTCGTGTGAAACGCCGATCTTGGATCGATGCCCGCGCTCGCAAAGGGATTACCGGACAGGTCCGAAAACGGCGCCCCTCTCAGCCGAGAAGGCGCGCCTGTCGCAAGCCACGAAACCACGACCCCGCAAATCCCGGCCTGCCGATAGCGGCGGACCGATTCGCGCCGCCCCCTTGCCGTGAGGTCAGAGAGCAACAGCCTCGCCGTTTTCCAGGCGGTGCGAACAGCCCAGCGCCACCGGATCGTCGTTTTCGTCAAGAGCTGCCACCGTCGTCCAGCCGATCGCGCGCTGCTGCTCGGCAACGCGGACATCGTGGCCGAGCGGGAGGAAAAGCTTCTTCGTTTCCTGCGGCTCGCTCGCCAGAACTTCGATCAGGGGATCGGGATAGAGCGAGAAACCGGCAGCCGGTTCACCCTCCTGTCCGTCGAGCTGGCCCAGGATGCGGTAGGTACCGCCCCGGCCCAGACTGCCCGACACGCCTTCGGCGTAGATCGTGAAGCCGAACCAGGACTGGTATTCGAAACCATGACGTTCGGAAGGATCGAGCGTCAGGCGCGCTTTCCCGTCAACCCGAGCGGCGATTTCGCGCAGCCCCGCGATACGACCGGCGAGGACGCCCGCGTTATCGAATGCAGCAAGCCGCTCGATCGCGGTTTCGAACGGACCCACGGCATAGAGCAGCGGCAGATAAGCTTCGCCCCCGGCATCGACCAGACCGCCCGCGTCCTTGGCGTCGAGCATCTGGCGCACGGCCTCGATCTGGCTGGCGGCAAGAGGCAGCGCTTCGGCCGAAAGGGCATCGACGACGTCAGGCAGCGTGAAGTCGACCGAGATCCCGCTGGCACCTGCGGCACGCAGCGCCTCGATGGCGATTTCGACGATCTCGGCGGCTGCGGCCACGGAATCGCTGCCGATCAGTTCTGCACCGAGCTGGAGCCGTTCGCGCGCCGGGTCGAGCCCGTCGCCCTTGATGGTGACGACCTGCCCCGCATAGCACAGGCGCAAGGGGCGCGCCGCCGCGGCAAGGCCGGTCGCGGCAATGCGGCCAACCTGCATGGTGATGTCGGAACGCAGCGCCAGCGTGCGCAGCGACACCGGATCGACGAAACGGAACATCCGGCGCACCTGGACGCCGGCCATGCGGCTCGCCATCGACTTCTCGAATTCGATGGTCGGCGTTTCGACCCGCTCGTAGCCATGGCTCGCCATGGCATCCAGCGCCGTGCGACGCACGCGCTGCGAAACGGCCGCCTGCTGCGGCAACCTGTCACCAAGCCCCTCGGGCAGAAGATCGCGATCGGTATCCTGCATGATGGGTGGGCCCTTAACGGCAAGGGAGCGGATTGTCGAATGCGTTTGGCCCGCAAGGCGCAAAGCTGCACTCGCCAGGGCTTTTCGCCTGCTTCGCCGCCGCAAAAAAGAAAGGGCCAGTGCATGGCACCGGCCCCTTCCGTTGGGAGCTGTCAGGCCCAGATCAGAACGAAAGCGCCTTGACCATGCGCACGCCCGGCACTTCGCAGGCCTGCTTGAGCACGCCTTCCGGCACTGCGCTGTCGACCGAGAGCAACAGCACGGCTTCGCCACCGGCTTCACGGCGACCGAGGTTGAAGGTGCCGATGTTGATCTCGTTCTCGCCCAGCAGCGAACCGATGCGGCCGATGAAGCCCGGTGCGTCCTGATTGACGATGTACATCATGTGCCCGGCCAATTCGGCCTCGACCTTGATGCCGAACAGTTCGACCAGACGCGGCTCGACGTTGTTGAACAGCGTGCCGGCCACCGAACGCTCGCCCGCTTCGGTCTTCACCGAAACGCGGATCAGGGTGTGGTAGTCACCTTCGCGCTCGGTCTTGACCTCACGCACTTCCAGACCGCGCTCCTTGGCGAGGTAGGGGGCGTTGACCATGTTCACCGAGTCCGACTGGACGCGCAGGAAACCGGCGAGCACGGCGGCCACGATCGGCTTCATGTTGAGTTCGGCAGCAGCACCCTCGGTGTGGATCGAGATCCGCGGAACCGAGTCGTGCGTGAGCTGGCCGACAAGGCTGCCCAGCTGTTCGGCAAGCGCCATGTAGGGCTTGAGCTTCGGCGCTTCCTCGGCCGAGAGCGACGGCATGTTCAGCGCGTTGGTAACGCCGCCGTTGACGAGGTAGTCGGCCATCTGCTCGGCCACCTGCAGGGCCACGTTGACCTGCGCTTCGTTGGTCGAGGCGCCCAGGTGCGGGGTGCAGATGAAGTTCGGGGTGCCGAACAGCGGCGATTCCTTGGCCGGTTCGGTGACGAACACGTCGAGGGCGGCACCGGCGATATGGCCGGAATCCAGCAGGTCCTTGAGCGCTTCTTCGTCGACCAGGCCGCCACGCGCGCAGTTGATGATGCGCACGCCCTTCTTGGTCTTGGCGAGGTTTTCGCGGCTCAGGATGTTGCGGGTCTGGTCGGTCAGCGGCGTGTGCAGCGTGATGAAGTCGGCACGATCGAGCAGCGTGTCGAGGTCGACCTTCTCGACGCCCATTTCCACGGCGCGCTCAGGCGTAAGGAACGGGTCGAAGGCGGCGACCTTCATCTTCAGGCCCAGCGCACGGCTGGCGACGATCGAACCGATGTTGCCCGCGCCGATGAGGCCGAGGGTCTTGCCGGTAACTTCAACGCCCATGAAGCCGTTCTTCGGCCACAGGCCCGCTTGCGTCTGGGCGTTGGCTTCGGGAAGCTGGCGGGCCAGCGCGAACATCAGGGCGATGGCGTGTTCGGCAGTGGTGATCGAGTTGCCGAACGGCGTGTTCATCACGACGACGCCCTGGGCCGAAGCGGCCGGGATGTCGACGTTGTCGACGCCGATGCCGGCGCGGCCGATGACCTTGAGGTTCTTGGCGGCGGCAAGGATTTCCTTGGTCACCTTGGTCGACGAACGGATGGCAAGGCCATCGTAGTCACCGATGCGGGCGATGAGCTGTTCCGGCGTCTCGCCGGTGATCACGTCGACTTCGCAACCGCGGATCTCGAAGATGCGCGCGGCATTGGGGTCCATCTTGTCGGAAATGAGGACTTTGGGCTTGGTGGTCATGACGAATCTCTCAATTCGTCATCCTGACGAAAGTCAGGATCGCGGGCCGGTTCAGCGATACGTCGTGCTATGCGGCCCGCGATCCCAGCTTTCGCTGGGATGACGGTTAAAACTCAGGCAGCGGCCTTGACGGTGGCGTAGGCGTAGTCGAGCCAGGGACCGAGATCCTCGATGTCCTGGGTGTCGACCGTGGCCCCGCACCAGATGCGCAGGCCTGCCGGCGCGTCGCGGTAACCGGCGACGTCGAAGGCAGCGCCTTCCTTTTCGAGGACCGCAGCGAACTTCTTGATGAAGTCGGTGTCGGCGCCTTCGACCGTCAGGCAGACCGAGGTCTTCGACCGGCTGGCCGGATCGGCAGCGAGATGACCGAGCCAGTCACGCTCCGCGACGATCTTGTCGAGCGCAGCGGCATTGGCGTCGGAACGGGCCTTGAGACCTTCGAGGCCACCCAGCGACTTGGCCCATTCGAGAGCGAAGATCGCGTCCTCGACGGCAAGCATCGAGGGGGTGTTGATCGTCTCGCCCTTGAACACGCCTTCGGTCAGCTTGCCGCCCTTGGTGAGGCGGAAGACCTTCGGCAGCGGCCAGGACGGGGTGTAGCTTTCAAGGCGCTCGACGGCACGCGGGCCGAGGATCAGGACGCCGTGGCCGCCTTCGCCGCCCAGAACCTTCTGCCAGGAGAAGGTCGCGACGTCGATCTTCGACCAGTCGATGTCGTAGGCGAAAACGGCGGAAGTCGAGTCGGCGAAGGACAGGCCCTCACGGTCCGCCGGGATCCAGTCGGCATTCGGAACGCGAACGCCCGAAGTGGTGCCGTTCCAGGTGAAGAGCACGTCGTTGCTCCAATCCACCTGCGAAAGATCCGGCAGCTGGCCGTAGTCGGCGCGGATCACGGTCGGATCCAGCTTGAGCTGCTTGACAGCATCGGTGACCCAACCCTCACCGAAGCTTTCCCAAGCCAGCGTCGTCACGCCGCGCGCGCCGAGCATGGTCCACATGGCCATTTCGAATGCGCCGGTGTCCGAACCGGGGACGATACCGATGCGATGCGTCTCTGGCAGCTGCAGCACTTCGCGCATCAGGTCGATGCAGTACTGAAGGCGCGACTTGCCGATCTTGGCGCGGTGTGAGCGGCCAAGCGATTCGACGCTGAGTTTTTCGGGGGAGTATCCCGGCGGCTTCGCGCAGGGACCGGAAGAGAAATGCGGACGCGCAGGCTTGCGCGTCGGTACCGTAATATCAGTCATAAAGACTCTCCTTGCAGAGAGCTCGCGCGGCGTTGGGACCGCGTGGCCCGGAGCCGCCTCTAGTCTCCCACCTGAAATTGTCAATCGCATTGCAGTGGAAAACACCGCTCCCAGATGGTGAAGCGCGCGCTCGTTTCGTCGCAAAGGCCAAACCCTGATGCTTTCGGCAATATTCTGTTAACCAATCCCTGCGAGACTTTGTTCATGCGCAGACTCCTGCTCATCCTGCCGCTGCTGGCCCCGCTTGCCGCCTGCATGGACATTCCCCAGGCGACGCAAAAGACGGCCTCGCGCCCCGCTTCCGGCACTCTCAGCCCGCGCCCGGCGTTCCGCCAATGCCTGTCCGAACTGGGTGCGCAACGCGCCTCGTTCACCCCCCTGCCCGACCAGTATTTCGGCGAGGGCTGCTCGAATATCGGGACGGTCAGACTCTCCGGCCTGAGAAGCGACACGGCATCGCTGGAATTATCGAATCTCGGCCCCGTCACCTGTTCGGTGGCGACGGACTTTGCCGGCTGGGCCCGATTCGGCGTCGACCGCGCAGCGGAGCAGATCCTCGGCAGCCGGGTCATGCGAATCGAGACTTACGGCAGTTACAGTTGCCGCAATGTCGCGGGCACCAACCGCCGCTCCGGCCATGCCACCGCCAATGCCATCGACGTGTCCGCCTTCGTGCTGGAAGACGGCAGGCGGATCAGCGTGCTGGACGACTGGGACGGCGGGACCGATGCGGAACGCCGGTTCCTGCGCGTGGTCCACCAGAGCGCGTGCAAGCGATTCGGCACGGTGCTCGGCCCGGACTACAATTCGGCGCATCGCAATCACTTCCACCTGGAAGCAGACGGCGCGAGTTTCTGCCGTTAGGCAGCCGCTACGCACTCAGTCTCGTAAAAGCTCCGGGAAGCTGAAAACCGCCTGCGATCACTCAGCGGCGGTCTGCAGGTCTGTGTCCATGCGATAGTCCGGCAAGGCATCCAGCGCCTGGCGCAAGGCTTCGCCCCATCCGGTGGAGACCGACTGAAAATAGGGGTCGTCCCATTCGATCCGCCGTTCGTGCAGCGGCGTGAAACTGTCGCGTTCGATCACCAGAAGGTCGAGCGGCATGCCGACCGAGAGGTTGGCCTTGAGCGTGGAATCGAATGACACGGTCATCAGTTTGACCGCGTTTTCGAAGCTCATCTTCGGATCGTAGCCTCGAATGAGAATCGGGCGCCCGTACTTGGTTTCGCCGATCTGGAAAAAGGGCGTGTCGAAGCTCGCTTCGATGAAATTGCCTTCCGGGTAAATCAGGAAGAGACGCGGCTCCATGCCCTTGATCTGGCCCGCGACGATCAGCGAGGCACTGAAGGTTCCCGCCGCGCTCTGCCCGTTGTCGGCGGCGCGCGCGGCGATGGTATCCTGCAGGAGATTGCCCACGATCGTTGCCACCTGAAACATCGATTCGGCTTGGAGCAGCGAGTTGTGACGATCGGAAGGCGCCTTGTTGCGCTCTTCAAGCTGGCTGACGACGGCCTGCGTAGTGGCCAGATTACCCGCCGACAGCACTGCGATGATACGCTCCCCGGGCACTTCCCAGTGGAACATCTTGCGGAAGGTCGAGATATTGTCGACGCCTGAATTGGTCCGCGTGTCGCTCATCAGCACGAGGCCACGTTCCAACATCATGCCCACGCAATAGGTCATGGAATTCTAAGCCCCTGCACACACTTCAGCGGTCCCGAGCGGCACCAGCGACCTTTGCGGTCCCTCAACGACCCTGCATCTGCTGCTGTTGCCCGCTCGACGGGGACTGCTGCTGTCCTCCTAGCATTTTCTGGCCGACCGACAAATGCACATCCAGCTCGGTTTCCCCAGCGCCAACGGCGATTCCGGTAAACGGGGCCGCCTCGCTGTAGTCGCATCCGGTGGCGACGCGAATGTATCGCTCATCGGGACAGATCGCGTTGGAGATGTCGAACCCCACCCAGCCCAACCCCTGGACATAGGCTTCGGCCCAGCCATGGCCCGCCTCCTGCTCCACCTTCTCGTCCATCAGGAGGTAACCGCCGACGTAGCGCATCGGGATGTCGAGCAGCCGCCCGGCGCTGATAAAGATGTGGGCATGGTCCTGGCATACGCCCTGCCCCGCGGTCAGCGACTGTTCCGCCGTTGTGGTGACATCGGTCGTGCCCGGAAGGTATTCGACCTGCTCCGCGATCGCGTGCGACAGGGCGTGAAGGAAGTTCAGCGTATCGTGACGGTCGACCGCGATCGACGCGACAAGCGAGCGGACCCTGTTGCCCGCGCGCGTCAGCGGCGTCGGGCGCAGGAAGCACCAGAGCGGCATGTGCCCGGTATGCTGCCCGGTAACACCGCTGTTGTCGATCGTGCGCACCGTACCGCGGCAGGTCACGACGACCTCGGGCACGCCCGGCTCGATCGAGACCAGTTCGGTATGATTGTGGTGCTGGTCGTCGTACTCGGCTTCGCGCTTTGCACCGGTGAGGTCCATGTCCCACGCGATGACTTCCTGGCCGTGGGTGGACTTGGGTTTCAATCTCAGGCGCTGCAAACCGTGCGTGACACTGTCGGCGAATGCATAACGGGTCGTGTGCGTTACGGTCAGGAGCACTAGGCGAGCCTCATTCAATAAAGCGGTAGTCGGCGGCAATGGCGTCGCCGATCAGGTTGGTCTTGCCGATGAAGTCCTGAAGGAATTCATGCAGTCCCACTTCGAAGATCTCCTCGATCGTCGTCTGGTGCAGTCGCGCGCCCACGTTGCGCAGCAGTTCGTGGGCGCCGGTCTCATGCCCGTACTGCTTGGCGAGACCAGCCATGTTGCTGCGGATCTTCTCGAAGCAGAACACCAGGCTGCGCGGAAACTGCCCGTCGAGGATCATGAAACGGGCGATGTCGCGCGGATCCATCGAACCGGCATTGAGCCAGGAATAGGCCCGACTGCCCGCGACCGAGCGCAGCAGCGTGTCCCACTGCGCATTGTCGAGGCTGGAGCCGACCCAGGCGACCGACGGCAGCAGGACGTAGTACTTCACGTCGAGGATGCGGGCAGTGTTGTCCGCGCGCTCGATGAAAGTGCCGATGCGCGCGAAGTTGAACACGTCGTTGCGCAGCATCGAGCCACCCATGGCGCCGCGCACCAGGGTCGCCTGCCCGCGAATGGCCGTGAGCACTTCGCCCAGGTTGCTCTCGCGCACCGGACGCGAGAGGATCTCGCTCAAGGTCATCCAGCCGTCATTGGTGGCTTCCCAGACCTCGTTGGTGATGCTTGTGCGCACGACCCGCGCATTGGTCCGCGCCGCCTCGACCATCCTGAGAACGCTGGCGGGGTTTTCCTTGTCGCGAAGCAGGAAATTGAAGACCTGCGGCCCGGTCATTTCCTTGTGCGCGGCCTCATAGGCTCCCAATTGGCCGGTCGTGGTCAGGACCGACTTCCACTCCTCGTCCTGAGAAGCCTTGTCCCCGCGGGTCAGCGCAAGGTGAAAGCCGACGTCGATCAGGCGCGCGGTGTTCTCCGCCCGCTCGAGGTAGCGGGCCATCCAGTAGACGCCATAGGCAGCACGACCGAGCATTATTCGTCCAGAACCCAGCTGTCCTTGGTGCCCCCGCCCTGCGACGAGTTGACCACCAGGGAACCTTTCTTGAGCGCCACGCGGGTCAGTCCGCCCGGCGTGATGTCGATGCCGTCGGGCGACACCAGCACGAAGGGTCGCAAGTCGACGTGGCGGGGCGCGAGCCCTTCCTTCGTGAAGATCGGGACCGTCGACAGCGAGAGAGTCGGCTGCGCGATGTAGTTTTCCGGCCGGGCGCGCAGCTTCTCTTCGAAGGCCGCCAGTTCCTTCTTCGAGGACGTCGGCCCGATCAACATGCCGTAGCCGCCCGAGCCATGGACTTCCTTGACGACGAGGTCCTTCAGGTTGTCGAGCACGTAGGCGAGCGAGTCCGGCTCGCTGCAGCGCCAGGTCGGCACGTTGTTCAGGATCGGCTTCTCGCCGGTGTAGAACTCGACGATCTCGGGCATGTAGCTGTAGATCGCCTTGTCGTCGGCAATGCCCGTGCCCGGCGCATTGGCAATCGTGATGCCGCCAGCGCGATACACGTCCATGATACCGGCAACGCCGAGAACCGAGTTCTTGTTGAAGCTGAGCGGATCGAGGAAATCGTCGTCGACGCGGCGGTAGATCACGTCGACCGCCTGATAGCCGCAGGTCGTCCGCATCGCGACGCGGCCGTCGACGACGCGAAGGTCGCTGCCCTCCACGAGTTCGGCGCCCATCTGGTCGGCAAGGAATGCGTGCTCGAAATAGGCCGAATTGTAGATGCCCGGCGTCAGCACCGCGACCACCGGCCGCTTGCTGCCCTTGAAGGCCGGCGGGGCGCAGGCACGCAGCGAGCGCGCGAGGCGCCGCGGATAGTCCGAGACCGGACGCACCGGGATCTTGGTGAACAGCTCGGGGAACATCGCCATCATCGTCTCGCGGTTCTCGAGCATGTACGAGACGCCGGACGGGGTGCGGGCGTTGTCCTCCAGCACCATGAAGTCATCGGGGCCGGTGCGCACGAGGTCGATGCCGACGATGTGGGTATAGACCGCGCCCGGCGGCGTGAACCCGATCATCTGGGTCAGGAACGCCTCGTTGTTGCGCAGGGCCTGGATCGGCAGTCGCCCGGAGCGGATGATTTCCTGCCGGTGGTAGAGGTCCTGGAGGAAGGCATTGAGCGCCCTCACCCGCTGTTCGATCCCGCGCGTCAGCTTGCGCCATTCACGCGCAGTGATGATCCGCGGGATCATGTCGAAGGGGATCAGCCGCTCTTCCGCGGCATCGTCACCATAGACGTTGAAAGTAATTCCGATGCGCCGAAAAAATCTTTCGGCCTCGGCGTCCTGACGTTTTAGCCAGGCCTTGTCCTGAGAGTCATACCAGTTTCTGAAATCGGCGTAGGCAGGACGGACCGAGCCATCCTCGTCGAGCATCTCGTCATACTTGATACTTTTAGCAGCCGACATTGTGACTCCCGTTTGTCCATGTGATGCAACATGGACGGGGAGTTGCCAAGGGTTTACGCTGCAGTTGCGAAATAAATTTTCTGCAAATGAAACCAGCGTGAAGCGGACCGATCCGCCTGCCGTTAACTGACGGTAGCCGAGGTCCTCAGAGCAGACCCCGACGCGTCAGGTCCTCGCGCAGCCGGGGCGCATCCGTGAAGTGATGGACGTTCCAGCCGAGCCGGTCCGCAGCCTCGACGTTTGCAGCATTGTCGTCGATGAAGATCATCGCGCCGGGCTCATGCCCGAAACGGCGGGACGCGATCTCGAAGATGCGCGCATCGGGCTTGGCGATCTTCTCGTCGCCCGAAACGACGATGTCGCCGAACAGGTCGAACAGCGGCTCGCCAGCGCGATACTCGCGCCAGAACGGGCTTGCGAAGTTGGTGATGGCGAAAAGCGGCACATCGCGGCCGGCCAGTTCGCGCACGATTTCATGGCTGCCCGGAACGTTGCCGGGAATCGTTTCGATGAAGCGGGTGGCATAGGCGTCGATCAGGTGATCGTTGCCGGGAAACTGCGCCTTGCGCTCTGCGACCAACTCATGAAGGTCGCGCCCGGCGTCGTGCTGGAAATGCCATTCCTCGGTCATGACGTGGGTCATGAACCAGTCGAGCCGATCGGCGTCGTCGATCAGCCTCGCAAAAAGCCGGCGCATGTCCCACTGGACGAGCACGCGGCCCACGTCGAAAACGACGGCTTCGATTGTTCCGGACAAGACAAGACCCCCGCGAATGGCGGGGGCCTCATGTCTTTCAGAACCAATGGGCCGGTCCGCCGGTTATCCCTGCCGGGTTCGACAGGGATGGGCGAAACGAATCAGCCCTGACGCGCCTTGAAGCGGCGGTTGGTCTTGTTGATGACATAGGTACGGCCGCGACGGCGGATCACGCGGTTGTCACGGTGACGGCCCTTGAGCGACTTGAGGCTATTGCGAATCTTCATCGTTTGTCTCGTCTGCGTGTGTCGGGCGGTTACCGACCGCCGGAAAATTGAAGCCGGGCCGTTACTGGTCGCTGCCTGCAAAGTCAAGCGCCGGAGGGCAATTTGGACGGTATCCGCCTGACTTTTCGGCACCGTTCATCGCCCGGCAATGGCTGGCCTTCATATACCATCTGCGGGCGCGACGACACTGAACTCGAAAAAAGAGAAGACGGTAATGCACAATCACGGACGCGCGCTTCTCGCCCCAGTCATGGCCGCCATGCTGCTATCCCCCGCTTTCGCATCGCTTCCGGCCTTCGCCCAGCCGATGGGCTGGGGCCCCGGCTGGGGCCGGTCCGCCTGGGACGATCCTCTCGACCGTTATCCCGAACGCATTCCGTCGCGCGGCGCATCGCACTCGCGCGATTCGCGTGAAGGCGAGGTCGAGGTCAGCCGCTTCGTGGCCGAAGGCGATGCCGCAGCCGCCCTGGGCCATGGCCCGGTCACGGTCGAATCGGAATCGGGCGACGGCCCCCGGTTCGATTCCGGCAAGCGGGCCACTTACGAAGCAGCAATCGAGAACGCGCTGGTCGGTGCAGGCTACGACACGCTCCATTCCGGCGCGACGCCGGGGCAGGTCGCCAAACTGCGCATCACCCGGCAGGTACTCGTCCCCGCCGAGGAAAAGCGCAGTCCGGTCAGCGGCACCGCCGCCATGGGCGTCAGCAATCGCGGTTCGGCCTATGGCCTTGGCGTCAACATCGACCTTACCAAGCCGCGCGCCGCGCTCATGTCCACCCGGCTCGACACCCGCATCCTCGACGGCGCCAGCGGCAAGGTCCTGTGGGAAGGCTACGCCACCATCGCCACGCGCGAAGGCGACGGAGACTGGAGCGACGACCGCATCGCCAGCAAGCTGGCCACCGCTCTCTTCGACAATTTTCCAAAGGCGGACCCGGTTGCCGTCCCTGCAACCTGAGTGACTTGCATCCTTCCGGTGCAAGCGGCACACCGGCAAATGCCTGAGCACCGGAGAGGTTGATATGCGCCGTACCCTGCAAGCCCTTGGCGGCGCTGCCGTCCTGGCGACAAGCCTGTTCCTGACCGGCTGCGTCGCGCCGGTCGGGCCGGTCGAAGTAACCCGGTTCCATGCTACCGGCGCCATTCCGCTCGGCCGGGGCACGATTGCCGTCGAACCGGCCGAAGGCCAGGAGAACGGGATGGAGTTCGGAGCCTTCTCCGGCGCCGTCCTGCGCGAACTGACCCGCGCCGGCTACAGCGCCACCCTGCCCGGCGCAGGCCCGAGCCAGCAGGTCGCACTGCTATCGGTAGAGCGCCACACCCTGGCCCCTGTCCGCAACGGCAGTCCGGTTTCGGTGGGCGTGGGCGGCAGCACCGGAAGCTACGGCTCAGGGGTCGGCGTAGGCCTTGGCATCGACCTGTCCGGGCCACCGCCTGCCCAGGTGGAAACGCAAATGCGCGTGATGATCCGCGAGCGCGACAGCGGCCGCACGATCTGGGAAGGCCGCGCGCAGTTCACCGTCAGCAGCAAGTCTCCCCTCGCCCAGACCTCTCTGGGTGCGGCGAAAATGGCCGAAGCGCTGTTCAAGGACTTTCCGGGCCAGTCCGGGGAAACTATCCTGGTGAAATGACAGAGATCCAGATCACTTCCGCATTCGATTCCGGCAACATCGAAGTCCTTTCCATCGACGGCACCGAGGCGCGCCTCGCCATCCGGCGCGACCACGAATCCGAATTCTACCAGTGGTTCCACTTCCGCGTCAGCGGCGCGCAGGGACGCGAACTGACGCTGCAGATCACCGGCCTTAACGGCTCGGCCTATCCGATGGGCTGGCCCAACTACAACGCGGCTGTCAGCGAAGATCGCCGGTGCTGGGGGCGCGCTGCCGGGCAATGGGACGAGAGCCGCGACGGCGGCACGCTCACCATCACCTACCGCCCCTCCGGCGACCTTGCCTGGTTCGCCTATTTCGCGCCCTATTCGATGGAACGGCACCAGGACCTCGTGGCGCGCACGGCGGCATCGCACGGCATCGCCTACAAGTGCCTGGGCACTACGCTGGACGGCCAGCCTCTCGATTGCCTCGAGATGGGCGAAGGCCCGCTAAAGGTCTGGCTCTATGCGCGCCAGCACCCGGGCGAATCGATGGCCGAATGGTGGATGGAAGGCGCGCTGGACCTGCTCGCCGATCCGTCGAGCTCGGTGGGCCGCGAACTGCGCAAGCGCTGCCGCCTGCATGTCGTGCCCAATGCGAACCCCGACGGTTCGCGCCGCGGGCACCTGCGCACCAATGCCGCGGGCGTGAATCTCAATCGCGAATGGAACGAGCCGAGTGCCCAGCGTTCGCCCGAAGTGCTGGCGATCCGCAATGCCATGGACGCCAGCGGGGTCGACTTCGCGATGGATGTGCACGGCGACGAAGCGATTCCCGCCGTATTCCTCGCAGGCTTCGAAGGCATCCCCTCGCTCAAGCCGGAGCAGAAGGAAGGGTATGACCGCTACGCCGCCCTGCTGGAGCAGCGCACGCCCGATTTCCAGACCAAGCTCGGCTACCCGGTTGCACGGCCCGGCAAGGGCAATCTGGCGATGTCGACCAACCAGCTTGCCGAACGCTTCGGCTGCGTTGCGATGACGCTGGAAATGCCGTTCAAGGACCACAATCCGGCTGCGGACCCGAAACAGGAATGGAGCCCGGAACGCTCCATGCAACTGGGTCGCGATTGCCTTGGGGCACTGCTGGAATGGCTGGTCGAACGCGAAGGCTGAGCGTCAGCCGATTTCGCCGCGCCTGTCGCCTTCGGTTAGCCCAGATTGGCGGGACCGAAGGCGTGGGGCAGCAATTCGGACAGACGCAGTTCGAGCCCGCCGTCCTTGCCATCGCACCAGATGAGCGGGTCGGTGCCGCCTAGCTGCGCCAGTTCGTTGAGGACCTGCCGGCAACGTCCGCATGGCGTGACCGTGGCACCGGTGCCCGGCTTGCCGGGGGCGCCGCCGGTGACTGCCACGGCAAGCAGCCCGCCTTGCCCGCCGGTCGACAGGACTTTCGCCGAAGCGACCGTCTCGGCACACAACGACAGGCCATAGCTTGCGTTTTCGACGTTCGCGCCGGTCACCACCGCCCCGTCCGCGAAGAACAGCGCCGCGCCGACCTGGAACTTCGAATAGGGCGCATAAGCCAGCGCGGCCGCCTCGCGGGCGGCAGCGATCAGGGATTCGCGGTCCGGCGTCGCGCTCATGACTGCACCACCACCCAGCGCAGGCCATCAGCCGCCACTTCGTTCGCCAGCGCGCCATTGGCCGTCCAGAGCGTCCAGGGCCGCCCGCCATAGTCCGGCAGCAAGCGGTCGCGCACCAGCCAGAGATTGCGGTCGAGCTTGTTCGCCACCTGATAGCGCGATTCGAACCCGGGCGAGACTTTCAGGATCACCGCCTTGCCGGCATGGGTCTCGACCTGGTTGAGGAAAGTCATCAGTTCGCTTTCGACTTTCGCATCGGAGACTTTCACCGGGCAATTGTCGGCCAGCATCTCGAGATCCACGACCGGCGGCAACAGGTCGGCATCGCGCGGCACCGTGGTAACGAAGTTTGCAGCCTGCTTTTCCGCGGGCTGGCAGGGGTCATAGCGATGGACCGCGCCCACCTGCATGCCGATCGCCCGGGCAGCCTCGAAATTGGCGACGAAACGCGGATCGCGGGCAAAGGCGCTGGCGCTTGCGTCGATGTAGGCGAAGTCCGCGCCGATGGCCTTGATCGACTTCCAGCTTACCGGGCCGTCGTCGACGCCGATCTCGACGCCCTGCACGGGGTAGATCGCGCGCTCCGGCGTCCAGTGGCGCAAGTGCCACCAGCCCCACGCCCCGGCCACCATCGCCCCCAGCAGGACTACGCCCATCAGTCGCAGTTTCCAGCCGGCGCCGCCTGTGCGCGTCCTGCCGGCGCTTTTCCTTCGTGCCATGTCCTGCCCCTCACCCGCGGATATGCAGGACGCAAATCAGGGTGAAAAGCCGCCTTGCCGTGGGAAAGTCGGTTTCGACCTTGCCCTCCAGTCTTTCGACCAGCAGTTCGGCCGCCTCGTTGTGGACGCCACGCCGGGCCATGTCGATCGTCTCGATTTCCTGCGGCGTCGCCTTGCGAATCGCCTGGTAATAGCTTTCGCAGATCGCGAAATATTCGCGGATAGGGCGCCGGAATCGGGCGAGTCCCAGCACCATCGTCTCCAGCGGCGCGCCCTTCTCGTCCGAAATTTCCAGCGAAAGACGCCCGTCGCGCACCGAAAGCCGCAAGTGGTAAGGGCCTTCGTGGCCGGCTTCGAAAGCCCGTATCGGTTTGAAAATATTGTCTTCGATAAGATCGAAGATGGCTATGCGCCGTTCCTGCTCGATATCGGCGTTGCGCCACAGAATGGTCGCGTCGTCGAGTTCGATATGCGTGATGCGCGGGTCCGCCATGATGCGAACGCCCTTTACGCGCTTGCAGCATGGGCGGGCAAGCCGTTCCGTATCCTTCCACAAGCTGTGGATGAAAATGGCAACACTCGTGGCTTGCTGGCAGCACTCGAGAAGAGCATTGTCGCCCCCCTCATGTCGCAAGAACAGCTTCTGCTTCGGGTCTCCGATTCCAACGATTCCGCCGAAGGGCGGGCCCTGCCCTCCAACGTCGAGGCGGAGGCCGCGTTTCTGGGCGCGGTCCTGATCGACAACCGCGTGATCGAAGAGCTGCAGACGCAGCTTGGTCCGCAGCACTTCTTCGAACCCGTCCACGCCCGCATCTACGAACGGATCCTTGGCCTGCTGGACCGCAAGGCCGTGGTCACCCCGGTCACCCTGCGTCCCTATTTCGAAGCGGACGAACAGCTCAAGGCGCTGGGCGGTGTGTCCTACCTCGCCCGGCTCACCGCCGACGGTCAGGGCCTGCTGGCCCCGCGTGAACTGGCGGAACAGATCTACGACCTTGCCCTCCTGCGCGAACTGATCTCGGTCGGCCGCGGCCTCGTCGAAGGGGCCATGGACACCTCCGAATCGGTCGAGCCGATGGAGCAGATCGAACAGGCCGAAGCCGCGCTCTACAAGGTGGCCGAAGGCGCTGCGACCGCGAACGAGGCGCAGAGCTTCGGCGTCGCCACCCGCACCGCCATTTCCGCCATCGAGAAAGCGTTCAACTCGGGCGGCCATATCTCGGGCAAGACCACCGGCCTCACCTCGGTCAACCAGAAGATCGGCGGCCTGCACGATTCCGACCTTATCATCCTTGCCGGACGTCCCGGCATGGGCAAGACCTCGCTCGTCACCAACATCGCCTTCAACGCCGCCGACCGGCTGCAGCGCGACCATGCCGACGGCATCAACACCGAAAAGTCTGCGGGCGCGGCCGTTGCCTTCTTCAGCCTGGAAATGAGTGCCGACCAGCTCGCCACGCGTATCCTCGCCGAACAGTCGGGCATCAGCTCCGAAGCGCTGCGCATGGGCAAGATCAGCCGCGAGGACTTCCAGCAACTGTCCTTCGCCAGCCAGCGTCTGGCAGAACTGCCGCTGTTCATCGACGATACGCCCGGCCTTTCCATCGCCGCGCTGCGCACCCGTGCGCGCCGCCTGAAGCGCCGCCATGACATCGGCCTCGTCATCATCGACTACCTGCAGCTTCTTTCGGGCTCCGGCCGCGCGACCGACAACCGCGTCAACGAGATTTCGGAAATTTCGCGTGGTCTCAAGACCCTGGCGAAGGAACTTCATGTTCCGGTTATCGCCCTTTCGCAGCTTTCGCGCGCGGTCGAACAGCGCGACGACAAGCGCCCGATGCTCTCGGACCTTCGTGAATCGGGCTCGATCGAGCAGGACGCCGACATGGTGTGGTTCGTCTTTCGCGAAGACTACTACGTGAAGGCGACCGAGCCGAAGTTCCCCAGCGATACCGACTCTCCCGACGTCAAGGACAAGTGGGAAGCGTGGCGCCAGAAGATGGAAGAAGTCACCGGCCTGTCCGAGCTGATCATCGCCAAGCAGCGCCACGGTGCCACCGGCAAGGTGCGCCTGCGCTTCGAGGCGCGCATCACCAAGTTCTCCGACCTTGCGCCGGACGATCTCAGGGCCAACCAGTACGACAGTGACTGACGGCAGGGTCCTGCTGATTGCCGGGGGCAGCGGCTCGATCGGCAGCGCCATCGCGCGCGAGGCACTGGCCCAGGGCTGGAAAGTCGCAGTCCACGGGCGCAGCGAGGACAAGGTTCACGCCGTCGTTGCCGGCCTGTCCGAACAGGGCACGATCGACGGGTTCATTGCCGATATCTGGGAGGACGAGGCCGCCGAAACGCTGGTCGCGGAAGTGGCCGAACACTTCGGCCGGATCGATGCGGTGATCGACTGCACGGCCACCGGCCCCTTGGGCATAACCGGCCTGTTTCCAGACACTTCGCCTGAGACCTTCACGGACTTTCTCGACGTGTCGGTGGGCTGGTTCGAGCGGCTGACCCATGCCTCCTACGGTTTTCTGGCGCAGGAAGGCGGGACGATCATCGCATTCGTCTCCGATGCGGGGATTCACGCCGCCCGCCGCCAGTCCCTTGTCGGCGCCGCACGGGCCGCAACCATCGGCTTCATCCGCAATTTCGCCGTCGAAGCCGCGCATGACGGGATCCGAGCCCACGCGATCTCGCCCAGCTATGTCGCTGGAACCGACACCTCGCGGCGCAGGGGCACGGAATTCATGTCACGCATCGCCCGCCGTGCCGGACTTGGCCTGCCCGAGCCGGAGGACATCGCACCGATCGCCCTGTTCCTGTGCAGCGACGGGGCACGGAAGATCACCGGGCAGGTAATCAGCATCAACGGCGGCATGAACGCCTGAGGCCAGTCGCCCGGCTGCGATTGCTGTCAGGCAGAAAGCTCGTCGCTCATCGCGCGGGCAAGGACGACCATGAAGCGGTCATCGGCGTCGCACCAGGTCGACAACGGCTCCCACCCCCCGCCGAGCAGCAGTGTCGAGGCGCTGCGCATGTCGTACTTGTGACTGTTCTCGGTATGGATCGTCTCGCCCTCTTCCATGTCGAAACGTCGCCCGCAGACTTCGAAACCCATGTCCCGCTGCGCCACCAGATGCATCTCGATACGCGCATGCCGGTCGTTCCAGACGGCGCGATGACGCAGGGCATCGAGGGGGAGCGATCCGTCGAGTTCGCGATTGATCCGCGCGGCCAGGTTGAGGTTGAAGGCGGCGGTCACCCCGCGCGCGTCGTCATAGGCAGCTTCGAGGACCGGACGCGGCTTGACCCGGTCCATGCCGATCAGCAGCAGGCTTCCCGGCCCCAGCGTCTCGCGCATCGAGCGCAACAGGTCGATCGCCGCGCGCGGTTCCATGTTGCCGATGGTCGAGCCCGGAAAGAAGCCCAGCCGCCGTTCGCACTCCATGCCCTCGGGCAGCAGCGCGTCTATGGCAATGGGCTGCATGAAATCGGCCTCGGCCGGCACGATCGGCAGCTCGGGATAGCAATCTTCCAGCGGGGCGCAGGCATCGCGCAGGAAGTCGCCCGAGATGTCGATGGGCACATAGGCGCTGGGCGCCGCGGCATCGAGCAACAGCGGCGTCTTGGTCGCGCTGCCCGCACCGAATTCCACGATGACCCGGCCCGAGCCGACTGCGCGGGCGATCTCGTCCTGCCGGTCGGCGAGAATGCCGATCTCCGTGCGCGTGGGATAATATTCGTCGAGCCGGGTGATTTCCTCGAACAGTTCGCTGCCGCGCCGGTCGTAAAACCAGCGGGCGGGGATCGCCTTGCGCGTTTGGGATAGCCCTTGCAGCACCTCTGCCCGGAATTGCGCCTGGAGTGCATCGCGCGGTACTTCGGATAGGCAGGATGCGGCAGTGGCCATGACTTACAGATCCCTTGCTAGACGCAGGCCGGTGAACTGCCAGCGTTGATACGGTTGAAAGAAATTGCGGTAAGTGGCGCGCGAATGCCCGCGCGGCGTGGCACAGCTGGCACCCTTGAGGACACACTGACCGCTCATGAACTTGCCGTTGTACTCTCCCACCGCACCCTCTGCCGGGCGGAAGCGGGGATAGGGAAGATAGGCCGAGCGGGTCCATTGCCAGCAGTCGCCGAAGAGCTGGCCCGAACCCACCGGATGAACAGCAAGGCCATCGCATTGCACGCCCGCGGCGGGATCGCTGTCTCGCGCGGCGACTTCCCATTCGAACTCGGTAGGCAGCCGCATGCCCGCCCAGGTCGCGTAAGCGTCGGCTTCGTAATGGCTGATATGGGTGACCGGGGCTTCCGGATCGCGCACCCGCCAGCCTCCCAGCGTAAAGGCTTCGCCTTCGCGCCAGTAGAGGGGCGCGGCGATGGCGTTCTCCTGCACCCAGGCCCAACCATCCGACAGCCACAGACCCGCCGTGCGATAGCCCCCGTCCGCGATGAACGCGTCCCATTCCCGGTTGGTCACGAGGCGCGGGGACAGAGCGAAGGGTTCAAGCAGGACACGGTGGGCCGGGCCCTCGTTGTCGAATGCGAAGCCTGCGCCCTTGTGCCCGATCATCGCGATCCCGCCGGGATGCTCGATCCAGCCCAAGGCGCCCTCGCCGCGATCCATCACGCCGCTCGGCAGGTCGCCATAGGCCGGGCCCAGCGGATTGCGCCAGAGTGCATGTTTGATGTCGGTAAGCAGCAATTCCTGGTGCTGCTCCTCATGGGCGATCCCCAGCGCGATCAGGTCGGCCAGTTCCTCGCGCCCGAGCAGGCCTTCCATCGCTTCATCGACGTGGGCGCGATAGGCCAGCACCTCGTCGAGCGAGGGACGCGAAAGCATGCCCCGTGCGGCCCTGGCGTGGCGCTCGCCCTCAGCCTCGTAATAGGAATTGAACAGGTAGGGCCAGCGCTCGTCGAACAGGCGATAACCGCCCGGATGGTCGCGCAGCAGGAAGGTTTCGAAGAACCAGGTGGTATGCGCCAGGTGCCACTTGGCAGGCGATGCATCGGGCATCGACTGGATCGTCGCATCGGCATCCGAAAGCGGGGAGACCAGTGAAACACTGGCACTGCGCAAGGCCCGAAAGCGTTCGGACAGGCTGCGGGAGCGGCCCGCAGCGGACGAACTGTGCGCAAGGTCCATGGGAAGCCTAACGCCCTTGCGGCGCATTGGCTCCCCATTGGACCGATTTATTTATGCGGCCTGCTTGTGGTGCGCGGTCGCTTCGAGGTTGAGCAGGTCAGCCATTTCGAACGCGAGTTCGATCGACTGCGCGCCGTTGAGGCGCGGGTCGCAATGGGTGTGGTAGCGATCGGCCAGCGCCTCGTCGGTGATGGCGATGGCGCCGCCGGTGCACTCGGTCACGTCCTGACCGGTCATCTCGATGTGGATGCCGCCCGCATGGGTGCCCTCGGCGCGGTGAACGGCGAAGAAGCCGCGCACTTCGTTGAGGATGCGTTCGAACGGACGGGTCTTGAAACCCGACTCCGCCTTGATGACGTTGCCGTGCATCGGGTCGCAAGACCAGACGACCGGATGGCCTTCCGCCTTCACCGCGCGCACCAGCTTGGGCAGGCCGGCTTCGACCTTGTCATGGCCGAAGCGGCTGATGAGGGTCATACGGCCAGGCTCGCGCGAGGGGTTGAGCGTGTCGAGCATGCGCAGCAGCGCGTCCGGCTCAAGCGAGGGGCCGCACTTCATGCCAATGGGGTTGCCGACGCCGCGCAGGAATTCGACATGGGCCGATCCCTCGAAACGGGTGCGGTCGCCGATCCACAGCATGTGAGCCGAACAGTCGTACCAGTCGCCGGTAAGCGAATCGCGGCGGGTCAGTGCCTGCTCGTAAGGCAGCAGCAGCGCTTCGTGGCTGGTGTAGAAGCTGGTACCCTGCAGTTGCGGCACGGTCGTCGGATCGACGCCGCAGGCCGCCATGAAGTCCAGCGCCTCGCCGATGCGGTCCGCCATCTGCGAGAACTTCTCACCCCAGGGGCTGCGATCGATGTGATCGAGCGTCCACTGGTGAACCTGGCGCAGGTTCGCATAGCCGCCGCCCGCGAAAGCGCGCAGCAGATTGAGCGTCGCGGCCGACTGCGAGAAGGCGCGCAGCATGCGTTCCGGATCGTTGCGACGGGTTTCCGGGTCGAACTCGATGCCGTTGATGATATCGCCGAAGTAGCTGGGCAGTTCCAGGTCACCCGACTTTTCGGTCGGCGCGGAGCGCGGCTTGGCGAACTGGCCGGCCATGCGGCCGACCTTCACGACCGGCTGCTTGCTGGCGAAAGTCAGGACAACCGCCATCTGTAACAGCACGCGGAAGGTGTCGCGGATATTGTCCGGATGGAACTCGGCGAAGCTCTCGGCGCAGTCTCCGCCCTGGAGCAGGAAACCGCGGCCTTCGGCCACTTCGGCAAGGTCCTTCTTGAGCTCGCGCGCCTCGCCGGCAAAGACCAGCGGCGGGAACTTTGCGAGCGTGGCCTCGACCTCACTCAACTTCTCCGCATCGCCATAAACCGGAAGGTGGCGCGCTTCCTGCGCCTTCCAGCCATCCGGGGTCCAATTGCTAGCCACTTCGGTTACTCCTCAAGTCGCGCCTCTCTCCCGGGCGCGCGCAAGCTAATGTAAGGCGGGGCCCATACCCTCCCGAAGCAATTTTTGCAAAGCCGCTTTGCCCGATCAGTGTGATCGATTGCGCCCATATCTTGCGGAGCACGGCCCAAGGCCATGCTCCGCAACGATTTGCCCAGCCTGCTTCAGCGGCTGGCGATAGTTCCCGAATTCTTGCCTTCGGGCATGACTTCCAGCCGCCAGGAGGCATTCTTGCCCAGATAGCGGGCGGCGAGCGCCTGCATCTTTTCCGGGGTCGTTTCGGTATAGTCGTACAGAACCGTGCGGATCGTGCCGAAGCGCGAAGGCTCTTCGGTCGCGCCTTCAAGCTGGCTCATGAAGAACGAGGTGCTCGACGCCGCGCGCGTCACCTGCTGGCGCAGCGGTTCGGTCACGCGCGCCAGTTCATCGGCCGTCGGCGGGTTGTTGATCAGGTCCTGCGCAATCTCATCCGCGGTCTGGAAGAAGATCGAGACCGACTTGGGATCGACCTGCGCCATTGCCGTGATCGATCCGCCGGCCTGCAGGTCCACCGGCCAGGAGGAATAGACGTAGGGCGCATAGCTCACGCCCAGCTTCTCGCGCACGGCATCGAGCAGGCGATTGGTGAACAGCTGGGTGAGGATCTCGAGCTGGCGGGATTCGCGAATACCCATCGAACCGCCGCCGGTCGGCCAGGAGATGACCGCAGCCGCCTGGTCCGGGTCGCCATGGTGATGCAGCACGATCGGCTTGTCGGACGGGCGCGGCACGGAGACATTGGCAATGTCGGCAGTCGACGGGGCAGGCGTACGCGGCTTGAGCGCACCGAACGTCTTTTCCAGCGCCGCGATCGCCGCAGCCTTGTCGAAATCGCCGAAGATCTGCACTTCGACCGGGCCGTCGTGCAGCGCCTTGCCCCACACGCGCTTGAAGCCCTCCGGCGTGGTCGCTTCGATCTCGGCCGGGGTCGGCGTTGCGAAGCGCGGGTCCTCGCCGCGCTGGTAGAACTGCAGGTCACGGTTCAGTACGCCCTGCGGCGAAGTGGCGAAAGTATCGTACTGGATCTTGGCCGCGGCCTTCGCGCGCAGGAAGGGACTGCTATCCCACTTGGGCAGATCGAGTTTGGCGGCGAAAAGGTAAAGCTGGTCAGCCAGATCGGAAGGCCGCGTTTCGGCCGAGAACTGGAACGAGGCATCCTGCACGTCGAAGTCGAAGCCCATCTTGCGCCCGGTGGCGACACGGTCGAGATCTTCCTGGCCCAGCGTGGCAACGCCCGAACCGACCAGCGCGTACTGACCCAGCGTGATGTAGGGCGCATCCTTGGGATCGATCGAGCGATAACCGCCGCCGAAGCGCACCTTGACCATGACCCGGCCCGGCTCTTCCTGAACCGGCCAGAGCAGGACTTTCACGCCGTTGGCGAAAGTCAGTTCCTCGATGTCGAGCAGCCCGACCGGCAGTTCCGCCTCGGGCTTGGCCGGCTTGCCGATGGCCGGCAGCTTGTCGAAGGATACAGGGGCTGCATTGGCGGCAAGACGCACGCTCTCGTCCGGCTTGACCGGTTCCAGCAGGGCCTGGCGCAGTTCGCTATCGCTCGCCTGCCCTGCCTTCTGGGTGGTAAACAACGCGCGCGTCACGGTGCCCGCGAACAGCGCCCGCGTATGGTCGAGCACGGCCTTGGGCGTAAAGAGCGGCTTGGCTTCGCGGAAGATGCGCAGAACGTCTTGCGGCGCGGCAACCGTCTCGCGAATGTCGAGCGCATTGACGAGGTCGTCGGCCAGTTTCGAACCGGGCAGGATGCGCTGCTGCTCGACCGGCACCTGGTAGGCGACGTCCAGTTCGGCCACCTCGCGGTCGATCTCCTCCTGCGTCGGCGGACGGGTGACGGCATCGGCAATGACCGCGCGGACATCCTTGAGTGCGGCTTCCCAGTCGTCACCGAGCGGGGTTACCGACACGAAAGTCGCATCGGCCGAGCGCGAGACGTCGTCCTGATTGACGGCGGCCGACAGATAGCTGCCCCCTGCCCGTGCCTTCGATTCCAGGCGTCGGTTGATGATGGCCTGCGCGATCGAGTCGATCATCAGCCCCCGGTTGTAGACGATGTTGTCCGACACCTCCCGCCAGGGGCGCAGGATCGCGTACATCAGCGAAGGCGGCAGATCGGGTTCGACCAGCACGCGGGTTTCACCCACCGGGTTCCCGGGATCGGCCCGGGCCGGAGCTGCCGGATCGCCGAAGCTGGGCGCAGGTGTGCGCGCGCCGCCGACTTTCCAGCCACCGAACCACTTCTGCACATAGCTGGCCAGCGTAGCCGGATCGGCGTCCCCCGCCACGATCACCGCGACATTGTCGGGCCGGTACCAGCGCGAATAGAAGGCCCGGACCGACTGCGGCGTGGCCGAAGTCAGCGATTCCACGGTGCCGATCGGCTCGCGCTCGGAAAGCGGCTGACCGGCGTAGAAGACCTGCTGCATGGCCTCCTGCACCCGCTTCGAAGCGCCGCCGCGCTCGCGCATTTCTGAAAGTACGATCGGCAGGTCCGACTTGAGGTTGGAGGCCGACAGCGTGGGCGCGCTGACCATTCCCGACATGAGCTTGAAGGTCTCGTCGAGCGAAGCGGGCGTCGCGTCGGGCAAGTCCAGCTTGAATACCGTCTGCGTCGTCGAGGTCACGGCATTGGTATCGCTGCCGAAAGTCGCGCCGAGGCGCTGGAAGGCGGCGATCGCCGTGCCCTCGGGGATGTACTTGGACTGCCGGAACAGCATGTGTTCGAGAAGATGCGCATACCCGCGCTCGGAGTCCTTCTCGTACAGAGAGCCGGCATCGACGCGGATGCGGATGGACACCTGCCCGGGCGGCACGCCGTTCTTGCGCACCGCATAGCGCAGACCGTTCGAAAGCTCGCCGAAATGCCAGTCCGGATCGTGCGGGATATCGGTGCCGCGGTAGAGCCACGGGTCACTGTCGTCGAGCTTTGCCGGGGCGGCAACATCCTGCGCGAGAACGGGCTGGACCGGGACCTGGCCGAGCAGCAGGAGGCAGGCGAGCGAGCGAGCGGCGGCGCGCGAATAATTCGTCATCCCGCAAGCTATAGGACCGCCCAGCCTTAAGGACCAGTGAATAGCGCGGAAAAGCCTGCCGGAACTGCTCAATTCGGGCACCTTGCACCGCCGCTGCACTTGACCCGCCGCCGACATTACCTAAATCCCACTCACCATGTTCATTGAAACCGAAACCACGCCCAATCCCGCCACGCTCAAGTTCCTGCCCGGTCGGCAGGTCATGACCGGCGGGACGCGCGAATTCACCTCGCCAGAAGACGCCGGCGCCTCCCCCCTCGCCGAAGCGCTGTTCGATCTGGGCGACGTGACCGGCGTGTTTTTCGGACAGGAGTTCATTTCCGTAACCGCAGCGCCCGGCGTCGAATGGCCGGGCCTCAAGCCCCAGGTCGTCTCGATCCTGCTTGACCATTTCGTTTCGGAAGCTCCGCTCTTCGTCGGTGGAGACGCCAGCGGCATTGCCGTGCCGGCCGACGCGGACGAGGATTTCGGAGACGATCCGGCCGATGCCGACATCGTTGCGCAGATCAAGGACCTGATCGAGACGCGCGTGCGCCCGGCCGTTGCCAACGACGGCGGCGACATCATCTATCGCGGCTACCGCGAGGGCGTCGTCTACCTGGCGATGCAAGGCGCCTGTTCCGGCTGCCCGTCCTCCACCGCGACGCTCAAGCATGGCATCGAAAGCCTGCTCAAGCACTACGTCCCGGAAGTCAGCGAAGTGCGAGCCGCGTGAGCCGGCGCAATACCGCGCGCTGAGCCGCCGTGACTGCAGACGACCAGTTCGACAACCCCAGACCCGAAAGCATGCGGACTCTCGTAATCGACAGCGCTACCGAGGCTTGTTCGGTTGCCTTGTTCGACGGTGGCAACCTTGTCGCCGGAGAATTTCGCATGCTCGGCAGGGGCCACGCCGAGGCACTGGTGCCGATGATTTCGGCCCTGCCCGAACGCGGCCGCGCCGATTGCATTGCCGTGGCGCTGGGCCCGGGCAGCTTCACCGGCGTGCGCGTGGGGCTGGCGACGGCCCGTGCGCTGGCACTGGCATGGGGAGCCGAGACGCGCGGCTACTCCAGTCTTGCAATGATAGCGTCAATGGCCCGCGCCGAGCATGGCGAAGTCCCGGTCGCAGTTGCCATGACCGGCGGGCACGGAGAATGGTTCACCCAGGGCTTTGCGCCCAACGGCGAAACGACCCGCCCCCTCGCCTCGCTCAAGCCGGATGTCGCCGCGCAGGCCAGCACCGAAGCGCTGGTCGCCGGCAACCAGGCCAAGGCCCTCGTCGACAAGCGCGGAAACGGCGATGCGCTCGAGATCTGGCCGGACGCGCGCGCATTTGCCCGGTTGCCGCAACAGGCATTCCTGGCCGACCTGCACCCGGTCTATGGCCGTGAACCCGACGCAAAACTTCCGCTGGCGAAGCAGGTATGAACGACGACATCGATCGGCTCATGGCGGTCATGTCCGCCGGATTTGACCCGATCTGGGGCGAAGCCTGGAACCGTCGGCAGGTCGAAGACGCCATTGCATTCGGATTCACCCATTACTTCCTGATTTCGCCGGATGGCAAACCGGTGCCCGAAGGTGAAATTGCGGCGGGCTTTTCTCTGTCGCGCACCGGATTCGAAGAAGAAGAACTGCTGCTTCTTGCGGTCCGCCCGGAATACCGCAGACGTGGCCTCGGCCTCATCATGCTCAATTCTTTACGCGAGGCCGCCCGCGCCAGAGGCGCGAAACGCCTGCTGCTTGAAATGAGAAGAGGTAATCCGGCCGAATCTCTTTATAAATATTTCGGATTCAGCGAAATCGGCGAACGGCCGGACTACTATCGAACAGCCGATGGTCAGCGGATCGATGCAATTACGTTCGCCTGCGACATCTCAAGGTAAGGCGCTACAAATTGATGCAAGTGATTTGAACTCATCTACGATTGCATCCGAATCGATGAAATGAACTTGTATTCCTGAAAGAAATGGTTCAGTGGACCGGCTGGCTAGTGTAAGCTCGCCCAATCCCCCCAGTAATGCGGTCGCAAAGAGGTCCAAACATGGAAAACATCCAAAACGATACCAATGAAACGTTGATCACTCTGACGTCCGACATCGTCGCGGCGCATGTAAGCAACAACAGCGTTTCCGTCGAAGATCTGCCCTCGCTGATCACCAACGTCTACGGCGCCCTTTCCGGACTTGGCAGCACTGCGGCGGTCGAAGAAGAAAAGCCCGAACCGGCAGTATCCGTGCGCGCTTCGGTGAAGCCGGACTACATTATCTGTCTTGAAGACGGCAAGAAGCTGAAGATGCTCAAGCGTCACCTCATGACCCACTACAACATGACTCCGGAAGAATATCGCGCGCGCTGGAACCTGCCCGCCGACTATCCGATGGTCGCTCCCAACTATGCCGAAAAGCGTCGCGAACTCGCGAAGAAGATCGGTCTCGGCCGCAAGCCCAACGCTCGTCGTGGACGAAAGCCCAAGGCTGCCGCCTGATTAACCGACTCACGGTTGAGATTCCGGGCGCATCGGCCTAACGTGGCCGGTGCGCCCTACTTATTTTGACAGGTCACACGTGCACCAACCCATCGACCTCGAAGCTCTTTGTCATGAACGTGGTCTTCGGATCACCGATCAGCGCCGAGTCATTGCAAAAGTTCTTTCCGAAAGTACCGATCACCCGGATGTGGAGAAACTCCACGATCGCGCCACGGCCATCGACCCGGGCATTTCGATTGCCACGGTTTACCGCACCGTTCGCCTGTTCGAGGAAGCGGGCATCCTCGATCGCCACGATTTCGGTGACGGACGCGCCCGTTACGAAGCTGCGCCCGAAGCCCACCACGACCACATGATCGACGTCGAAACAGGCGCGGTCATCGAATTCGTCGACCCGGAACTGGAAGCCCTGCAACGCCAGATCGCCGAGAAGCTGGGTTTCCGGCTTGTCGATCACCGCATGGAACTGTTCGGCGTCAGGATCGACCGCGAGGACGGTGAAGTCCGCAAGTAACATCTCGGACCTGGCCCACCGCCAGCGCATTGCGCCGCTGGGCTGGGTCCTGATTGCCTGCCGGATCGCTCTCCTGCTGGCTTGCGTGGTGACATGCGTCCCACTCTATTACCTCTGCTTACCCTTCACTGCGGCCAACCCGGCACCCCGGCTGTTCCTCAGGCTCGTAGCAGCCGTTGTCGGTCTGCGCCTGAAGACAACCGGCGAACACCCTGCTCCCAGCGCATTCTTCCTCGCCAACCATGTGAGCTGGCTGGACATTCCCGCCATTGCAGGCGTCACCGGGTCCGCCTTCGTAGCGCATGACGGGTTGGCTTCGATCGGCCCGCTACGCTGGCTGTGTGCCATGAACGATACCGTCTTCATCGCCCGGCACGACCGCCGCAGCGTCGCGGCCCAGGTCCATCAGGTGCGCGAGGCCCTGCACGACACCGGCGCGCTGACGATCTTTCCGGAAGGCACGACGGGCGATGGCACCCAGTTGCTGCCCTTCAAGTCCTCGCTGCTCTCCGCGATCGATGCCGACACCGAACACGTGCCGGTCCAGCCGGTCTGGCTCGACTATGGCCCGCGCGTGCAGGACGTCGCCTGGGTCGGCAGCGAGCCGGGCCTTGCCAATGCCATGAAAATCCTGGCGCGGTGGCGACCGATACCGCTCACCATCCATTTCCTGCCCCCGCTGCTCGGGGAGGAACGCACCGACCGCAAGGCAATCGCCCGCGCCGCGCGCGCGCGAATCGATGCCGTCATGCAAAAGGACTGAGCGGAGCCTGGCGCCCCGCCCGGTCGCTTTACCGATGCCTGGAAATCAGCGGGTCGCGTTGTAGGCGAGTTGGCTGTCGTCGAGCTGGAAGCCAACCAGCACTTCGAACGAGGCGCGCGCCAGCGCAGCCTTGACGGTCGGGTCCGCCAGCGGATCGAGCGCAGCATCGCTTTCGCCCGCCTTGCGCTTGCGGGTAATCTGGTCCCGGATTTCCGGCGGCAGGGTTGCAGCAGCGCGATCGATGTAGGCAATGCCGGTGCCCTGCGCCTGCGCGCGGGCCTGCCCGTCCGCGAAGTTGAGCGTCACGCTGCCGACTCGCTTGGAAATCACCGAAGTGCCGCCCTGCAGGACAGTCACGAAGTAAGGCAGCGTCACCTGACGCGCACCGCTCGTGTCGGTACGGTTGGCAAGGACCTGGAAGCTGACGTTCGCCGTAACCTTGTCACCCACTTCCTCGTTGCACTGGCTGCGCACGTCGGTCATCGCCGCAACGACGTCGAGGTTTGCCGCCGTGCGATCGCCGGCATTGCGGAACAGCGTCACATCGCCGGTGTAGTTGGGAATACCCACGGCCGGGCAGCGGCTGCGCACCGCGGTGATGCCTACGCCGGAGTCGACCACGATCTCACCCTTCTTGGCACAACCGCTGAGCCCGGTCAGCGCGGCGGCGGAGCAGAGAATTGTGGCAGTCAATCGGCGTGCATTCATCTTGGCTTCCTCGAATGGCATGCGCTTGCCCTAGCGATGCAAGCGGCAAAGCGCTAGAGGCGGCAACATGAATGCCCCCTTTCCGTCCACGAGCAAGCTGCCATTGCGGCTCCTTATCGCTGCCCCGCGCGGATTCTGCGCCGGAGTCGACCGCGCCATCGAGATCGTCGAGCGCGCGCTCGAGATCTACGGCGCGCCCGTCTATGTCCGACACGAGATCGTCCATAACAAGTTCGTGGTCGATGGGCTCAAGGCCAAGGGCGCGGTCTTCGTCGAGACCGTCGACGACGTACCCGACGGGGTCCCGGTAATCTTCAGCGCGCACGGCGTTCCCAAGTCGGTGCCGGCCAAGGCTACCGAGCGCGGGCTGGAATGGCTCGACGCCACTTGCCCGCTGGTCAGCAAGGTCCATCGCCAGGCCGAACGCCAGATCGAGGCCGGACGCCACATCCTGTTCATCGGCCATGCCGGACACCCCGAAGTCATCGGTACCTTCGGCCAGGTTCCCGAAGGCAACATGACGCTGGTGGAAACCGTCGCGGACGTCGCGCGCCTGCCCTTCGGCCCGCAGGACGAACTTTCCTACCTCTCGCAGACGACGCTCTCGGTCGACGATACCGCGCAGATCATCGCCGCAATCCAGGAACGCTACCCGCAGGTCGTTGCGCCCAAGGCCGAGGACATCTGCTACGCGACTTCCAACCGCCAGGCAGCGGTCAAGGAAGTGGCACCCAAGTGTCAGCTGATGTTCGTGATCGGCGCGCCCAACAGTTCCAACTCACTGCGCCTCGTCGAGGTCGCCCAGCGTGCCGGGGCCTGTGCGCAGCTGATCCAGCGCGCCACCGACATCGATCCGCGCTGGCTCGATGGCGTCGAGACCGTGGGCATCACCGCCGGCGCGTCCGCGCCCGAGGAACTGGTCAACGAAGTCATCGCCCGCCTCAAGGAACTGCGGCAGGTCGATCAGGAAGAAGTGGTGACCGAAAAGGAGCACATCACTTTCAAGCTTCCGCGCCAGCTCGTGCGCTGAGGGACCGGTCATGGCAGTCTATACCCGCCTCGGAGCTGAGGACATGGCCGGCATCGTCGCGGCCTTCGACGTCGGCACGCTGATTTCGGCAAAGGGCATCGCGGAAGGCGTGTCCAACAGCAACTGGCTGATCGAGACTCAGGACGCGAAGGGCGAGGCCCACCGCTTCATCCTGACGATGTACGAAACGCGCACCGACGTTTCGGACCTGCCGTTCTTCCTCGGCCTGCTCGATCACCTTGCGGCCAAGCAATGCCCGGTGCCGCGCACGATTCACGATCGCAACGGTGCCAGCTATCGCCTGCACGAAGGCAAGGCGCTGGCGCTGATCGAATTCCTGCCCGGGGTCTCGGTCAGCGAACCCACCGCCGGACAGGCCCGTGCCGTGGGCGCGGCACTGGCGCAGGTCCACCTTGCGGCAACGGACTTTCCCGATGCACGCGAAAATTCAATGGGACTGGCGGCCTGGCAGGAACTGCTGGGCGCATGCGGCCATGACGGGCTGGAATCGATCGACCCGGACCTTGCACGCCTCGTCGAGCACGAACTGCCGCTGATAGCGTCGCACTGGCCTTCGAACCTGCCGCGCAGCGTAATCCACGCCGACCTGTTTCCCGACAACGTACTGATGCTGGGCGACAGGGTTACCGGTCTCATCGACTTCTACTTCGCCTGCACCGACGTGACAGCCTACGACATTGCCGTGACTCACGCCGCATGGTGCTTCAACGCAGACGGAACCGCGTTCCGACCCGAGCTGTCGGTCGCATTGCTGGAGGGCTACGAAACGGTGCGCCCGTTGCTGCCGGAAGAGCGTGCAGCCCTGCCGATCCTCGCCCGTGCGGCAGCGATGCGCTTCCTTGCCACGCGCGCCTACGACTGGATGAACACGCCGGACGATGCGCTGGTGACGCCAAAGGACCCGATGGCTTTCGCCCGTCGCCTGCAGTTCTATGCCGATCCCGTCAACGAAGGGATCTTCGCGCGATGAAGCGGATCGACATCTTCACCGACGGTGCCTGCAAGGGCAATCCCGGCCCCGGAGGCTGGGGCGTTCTGCTGCGCATGGGGCCCCACGAAAAGGAAATGTCCGGCGGCGATCCGGAGACCACCAACAACCGCATGGAGATGACTGCGGTCATCAAGGGCCTGAACGCCCTCATCGAGCCTTGCGAAGTGGTGATCCACTCCGACAGCAAGTACGTTATCGACGGCATGACCAAGTGGGTCCAAGGCTGGCGCAAGAAAGGCTGGGTCAACGCAAGCAAGCAGCCCGTCCGCAATGCCGACCTGTGGCACGAACTGATCGAGGCGGTTGCGCGCCACAAGGTCCACTGGCAATGGGTGCGCGGCCATTCCGGCCATGTCGAGAACGAACGGGTAGACAAGTTGGCGAGCGATGCCGCCCAGTCCGCAGGAAACTAGGACACAAACCCTGCCCGACACTGCCGATGCCGGTTCTGCCGGCCTGCTTGCCCGAACCAACGCACGAATTCGCGACGAGCTGCGTGCCCTGATCACCCCCGGGCCGCGCATGGCAGACGAATGGGCCTGCGTGGCATCCGTGCTGCTCGCCATCGTCTTTGCCCACCTGATCGGCGCGAAGATGATCGCCTGGGCCGCCTTCTCGGCATTCGTCCTGCTCAAGAGCGATGTCGGGGAAACCCTGTTGCGCGGTGTCCTGCGCATGGTGGGCACCTCGATCGGCATCCTGCTTGCGGTCTTTCTGGTCCCCTTTGCGGAAGAGTCACTGCCGTTGGCCATGGTCTGTGCGGGTGTGATCGGCGCGCTCGGGCTCTATGGCATGTTGACCGCCCGGCGCGCCTACGCATGGCTGCTTTTCGGCCTCACTTTCGAAATGATCCTGCTCGACAAGTTGGAACGGCCCGGACTGGACACCCTCGATTTTGCGCATACCCGCCTGCTCGAAGTCGGCGCGGGGACAGCGGCATGTACGATCGTCAGCATCGCAGCGGCCCTGCTCGCCCGCCAGAAGTGGCTGGGCTTCAAGCCTGACAAACCCCAGCGCATCACCTGGAACCCGGTGGCCGCGCGCCATGCCGCACAGGCAGGCCTGGCGCTTGCCGCCCTGCCGGCACTTCACGCCGTCCTCGGGCTGCGCGAAATGGTCCAGGCAGGCATTACGATCATCTTTGTCATGATCGTGCCGGTCTCGGGCATCGGCCCGAGCGGCTTCGTCCCCGTCACCCGGCGCCTGTTCCACCGCGCGCTGGGAAGTCTTGCGGGCGGCGCGCTTGCACTGGGTGTGCTGGCCATTGCCCACGGCAGTCCCGCGCTGCTCATCGCGGGGACCTGCCTCGGCATCGTGCTCGGCCGCCATATCGAGAATGGCCTGCCCAGCGTCACCTATATCGGTCTGCAGTTCACCCTGACCGTGCTCATCGTACTGATCCCGGACAGCTACGAAAACGTCGCCATCGCACCCGCAGTTACGCGGCTGGTGAGCGTATTTATCGGCATGATGGTGCTCGAGCCGGTGCTGCTGGCCTGGCACCTGATTGCGCCGCGCAAGGCGCCCGGCGAACACGGGACCGCGCCCAGCGATGGCGAGTAGCTCCAGCAGGGCAGATCCCGACACCTGAGCCATTCCGGATCGCCAAGGCAAGGCCAAAGCCCTGCCCATAAATGCGTGGCGTTCAGGCGAAGCGCGTCGGGGCGTAAGGCCCAGGATCGACCGCGCCCCCGGTCTTGCCCAAAAGCAGGCGCGCGCCCAGTTCGGCGGCGGCAGGCGCGGTCTGGATGCCGAAGCCACCCTGGCCCGCGAACCAGAAATAGGCGGAGTCATCGCTGGCGAAGCCGTAGACCGGTAACCGGTCCGGGGCAAAGCTGCGCAATCCGGCCCAGCGATGCTCGAGCCGCTGGACCGGCCAGTCGACCACCTGTTCGAAGCGATCGATCGCAAGCGCCACGTCGATCTCTTCGGGCGCGGCATCGCAAGGGCGGCTCGGCGTCTCGTCATGCGGGCTGAGCCAGAGGCGCCCGCTTTCGGGCTTGAAGTAGAAGCTGCCGGAAATGTCGAGCACAAGGGGGAGGTCGCCGGGCACTTCCGGTGTCACCGCAAGCTGCACGACCGTGCGGCGGTAGGGCGTGATGCCAAGAGGCCGCTGTCCGGCAATCCGGGCCACCGGATCGGCCCACGCGCCTGCCGCGTTGACGAGGATCGCCGCCCGGACCTCTTGCCCGTCGGCCAGTTTCAGCGTCCAGCCCGAGCCATCGCGACTCGCTTCGGCGAGACCCGCCCTGCACCGCAATTCGACCCCCGACTTGCGCGCCTGCGTGAGGTAATGCTGGTGCAGGCTCCCGACGTCGATGTCGCAGGTGCTCGGCTCAAGTGCGGCGCAGGTCCAGCCTTCGCGCAGATGCGGAACCCGCGCTTCCATCCCGGCCCGGTCGAGCAGTTCGACTTCCACGCCGATCGCCCGGTAGGTCTCGGCGAAGGCTTCGACCTCGCGCTCCTGTCCGGTCCTCCCCAGGGTCACCGCCGTACGCGGCGTAAGCATGCCCAGTTTGCGCAGGATCGGGCCGGATGCGCTGGTCAACGGCTGCACACCGGGGCCGCCATAGCTTTCGGCCCAGAAGGCGGCAGAACGCCCAGTGGTGTGATAACCGGGCCGATCCTCGCCCTCGACGACGAGTATGCGCGCGCGCGTCCCGATTGCCGCGGCAAGCGAGGCGCCGGCCATACCGGCCCCGACAATCACGATATCGTAACGCGCGTCCATTGCCGGGAGCCCCTAAAGCATTGCGGCGAAGCCTGTGAACCGGTTTTTATGCAACTTGCATTGCGTTACCGGCAGGCAGGCGCGACGCGGTCCAGGAACTTGCGGATCTCGGCCAGCGCCCTTTCGCGCACCGGATCGCGTTCGCGCAGGATTTCATGGCGGCATTCCGAACCGAAAGTAATCAGCTTGCCGCCCGGCAGGCGCTTTGCCGCCCGCGCAATGGCGCGCCACGAAACAAGGCGATCCTGCGTCGTTCCCAGCAGAAGCACCGGCACCTGCACGGCCTCCAGCGCGCCTGCCTTTTCGAACCCGCGAATCGAGTCGAGCGCGCGTTCGATCCAGCCCCAGCTGGCCGCGCCCATGGTGATTGCGGGACGTTCGCGGCGCCAGAACTGTTCGTCTTCGTAGCGCGAGGCATCGTGGGTCAGCAGCAGGTTACGGGCACGATGGATGAGTTCGGGCTTCTCGTCGCCCGACCATGCAGGGCTCCGCGGATCGCCGATCCGGACCATCACTTTCGCAATCTGATGCAGCACGAAACTGGGCACGCGATCGGGCAGCAGGCCCAGCATCGGCGCGGACAGCACCAGCGCATCGGGCCGCACTTTGCCCTCGGCAACCGCACGAAGCGCAAGATGGCCGCCCATCGAATGGGCGACAAGCACATGCGGGCCCGGCGTGCGTGCGCGCCACTCGTCCCACAGCGCTGTCAGGTCGTTGATCCAGATGGAGAAGTCGTCGATGTGTCCGGTCAGCGCGTCGGCGCCCAGACGGCCGCTCAGCGCCTGTCCGCGCCAGTCCGCCGAGGTGACTTCCCAGCCTTCGCCATGCCATTCGTCCAGGGACTCGAGCCACTTCTCGTAGGCATCGCCGCGCCCCGGCATGAACAGGATCGAACCGCGTGCCTGCTCCGCCCGAGGGGCCGGCCAGTCGATGCGGCGAAGCCGCGTTCCATCGGGGGTGGTCCACCAGCTCTCGCGGGCCGCAACAGGGATCTCCCGCCGGGCGCTGGATGGGGTCGGGCAGGTCTGTGCAACGGTCACTTGGCTAATTCCGGCCTCAGCGGCTTGGTTACTATTTGATAAGTGATAATCGGTAGAGCGGTTCCCGATCAGGGGGACCACTACATGCAAGGCGGGTATTTTTCGTACGCATTGCTGGCTGCATTGGCAACTGCACTGCTTTATGCCGCCTATACCGACGTAAAGCGGCGTGAGATCGACAACTGGCTGAACGCGGCCATCGCACTTTGCGCGCCCGTCTGGTGGTATTCGGCTGGATATGGCTGGGCCGATGTCGGCTTCCAGCTCGGCCTCGCCGTTCTCACTTTCATCGTCACCTGCTTCCTGTTCGCCATGCGCCAGATGGGCGGCGGCGACGTGAAACTGCTGACCGCCCTCGCCTTCTGGTTCAGCCCGGCCGCCTTCGTCCAGCTCATCGTCATGATGGGCGTGATCGGCGGCGGCGCTTCGGTGGCGATGGCCTTCTTCAACATGCGCCGCGTGCCCGGCGAAGTCGTGCGCGACGTGCTGGCGGGCGTGACGGCGATCGCCTGGGTCTGGTGCGCCTGCCTGTTCGTCTATGCCATGGCGACACGCCAGCCGCTGGTCGATCCCGAGACGCTGGCGACCGTGGGCAGCTTCCTGCCGCAGCCTTGGACGATCGCTCTCGCCATCGTCGCCGTGCTTGCATTCTTCGCATTCGGGTTCCGTCACATGCTGCGCAGGCAGAAGTCTCGCCTGCCGATTCCCTATGGCGTCGCCATTTCGCTCGCAGGCCTCTGGGTACTTAGCGAGCAAGCCTATTCGGCGGCCCTGTTGAGCTGAATTCTTGGATGAACCTCATTTTAACCAATTCACCCGATGTTGAGGACAACTACTCGGGGATTTCTAGGGGGCTTCAGAGCCATGGATAAGAAGAAGCTGGTGCTGCTGGTTGTCGCGCTGCTCGTCGCAGCGGGGACGGCCTTCGTCGCCCGTTCGATGTTTGCAGGCGCCTCCGCGCCGCAAGCCGATGCCGCGCCGGCCGCGCCGACGGGACCCAAGGTCCTTGTCGCACAGCGCGCCCTGCCGGTGGGAACCATCATCACCGCCGATGCCATCTCCTTCCAGGATTGGCCTTCGGAACTGGTGAAGGACGCTTACTTCATCGATGGCGAAGCCGACATGTCGAAGCTGCTCGGCACCGTCGTGCGCTTCCCGCTCACTGCCGGCCAGCCCGTCACCCAGGGCTCGCTCGTCGCGCCGGGCGACCGCGGCTTCCTCGCCGCCGCGCTTGGCCCGGGCATGCGCGCCGTGACCATTCCGGTCTCGGCCAAGACCGGGGTCGGCGGCTTCGTCTTTCCGGGTGACCGCGTCGACCTCGTCCTGACCCAGCAGGTCAAGGGCGAAGGCGATCCCCTGCGCACTTCCGAAACGATCCTGCGCAACCTGCGCGTCCTCGCCACCGACCAGACCACCGACAACGAGGTCGTCGACGGCAAGACCGTGGTGAAGGCGTTCCGCACCGTCACCATCGAAGTAACTCCGCGCATCGCCGAGAAGGTCGCCGTAGCCCAGGAAATCGGCACGCTCAGCCTCTCGCTGCGCTCGATCGCCGACAGCCAGGGCGAATTCGAACGCATCCTCGCCAACGGCGAAGTCAACGTTCCCGAAGGCGCGACCAAGGAGCAGGAAAACAAGCTCGTGCGCCAGGCGATGGAACGCCCGATCGAAGGCAACACCACATACGTCACCGGCGGCGACGTCTCCCGCTTCCAGCGTTCGAGCCGCCCGATGACAGCCGACGAACGCGCCACGCGCAGCAACGCCATGGCCGTCGCTTTCTCCAACCGCGGTCCGGTTTCGGACGCCGCTCCGGTCCGCACCGGGCCGGTCGTTCGTGTCACCCGCGGCAAGACCACCACTGAAGAAGTCGTGGGAGCCAAGTAATGGCGACCCAATCCGCAATCGATTTCTCTGCCACGAAGGGCAAGGTCATGAAACAGCGCCTTCTCAAGTCCGTGTTGAGTGCCGCCTGCGCCCTGTCGCCGCTGGCCCTCGCCGTCCCGGCACCTGCCGTTGCCCAGTCGGTGGTCCGCCCGGCGCAGGACATCTCGCTTTCGATCGGCAACGGACAGCTCATCAACGTGCCCGGCACGATGACCGACGTCTTCGTCGCCAATGAGGCGGTCGCCGACGTCCAGGTCAAGTCGCGCAACCAGTTCTACGTCTTCGGCAAGGCCGGCGGGACGACCACGGTCTATGCCAGCAACGCGGCAGGCGCCGTCATCTGGTCGGCCAATATCCGCGTCGGCTCCAACCTCGACAGCGTCGACGACATGCTGCGCCTGGCCATGCCCGAGGCCAAGATCGGCGTCTCGACGATGGGCTCCAACACCTTCCTGCTGACGGGCACGGTCAAGACGCCGGAAGACGCCTCAGAGGCAGAACGCCTCGTCCAGGCCTATGTCGGCGAGAAGTCGAACGTGATCAGCCGCCTGCGCATGGCCACGCCTCTGCAGGTCAACCTGCAGGTGCGCATCGCCGAAGTCAGCCGCTCGCTGGCCAAGTCGCTGGGCGTCAGGTGGGCGACAACCGACAGCACAGGCGGTTTCAAATTCGGCCTCGGACAAGGCAGTGTCGTCGGCTCGCAGTTCACGCCCGGTGGCCCCCTTGGCGTAGGCAACGTGAAGGCCCCTGCAGGCGGCTCGGACATCGTCAACACAGCCACGGGCACAACCCTTGGCGGTACGGGCAAGCTGCTCGGCCTCAACATTCTCGGCGCGCTCGATGCGGGTGAGACCGTGGGCCTCGTCACGACGCTGGCGCAGCCGAACCTGACCGCGCTTTCCGGCGAGACCGCCGAGTTCCTCGCAGGCGGCGAGTTCCCGATCCCGATCAGCCAGGGCCTTGGCTCGACCTCGATCGAATACAAGAAATACGGCGTCAGCCTCAGCTACACCCCAACCGTGCTCGCGAACGGCCGCATCTCGATCCGGGTGCGTCCGGAAGTCTCGGAACTCTCGAGCCAGGGCGCGATCGTGCTCAACAACTTCGAGGTTCCGGCGCTCACCACCCGCCGCACCGAAACGACCATCGAACTGGGCTCCGGACAGAGCTTCATGATCGCGGGACTGCTCAGCAACAACTCGCAGAACACGATCACCAAGATGCCCGGTGCAGGCGACCTGCCGATCCTCGGCTCATTGTTCCGGTCGACAAGCTACAAGCGCGGCGAGACCGAACTGGTGATTGTCGTCACCCCGTATCTCGTCAATCCGGTCGATGCGAACCAGATCGCGTTGCCGACCGACGGCTTCCAGGCTCCCAACGAACTGCAGCGCCTGCTCGGCAACATGGCCAGCGACGGCGTCAGCGAAGCCAAGCCGCCCCAGCCAACGCAGTCGCCCTCGGCGGTCGACGGTCCGGGCATCGGCGATGCGTCGGGCAGCGGCAAGTCGAAGAAGAAGTCGAAGCGCACCGCGTCTGACGACTCCGCCAGGCCCGGCTTCACCCTGAAGTGAGAAAGGTAGTGACGATGCACAAACCGAACATGGCATTCGCCAGCCGCGTCGCCGGCACTGCCCTCGCTCTGGCACTCGGGCTCGGCCTTGCAGGGTGCGGCGGCATTCCGTCCAACCGCTCGATGAACAGCATCCACCAGCCGATCGTCGAGAAGGTCAACTACACGCTCGATGTCTCCACCGGCGGCTCCGGCCTTGCCTATGGCGAACAGCAGCGCCTTGCCGGTTGGTTCGAAGCGATGGGCGCGAAGTACGGCGACAAGGTCTATGTCGACGATCCGGCCGCCAATTCCTCTACCCGCTCGGCGATCGAGGCGGTCGCTTCGCGCTACGGCCTGCTCCTGAGCGAGGCGGCACCCGTCACCGAGGGCTACGTCCCGGCCGGAACGGCGCGCGTGGTCATCGCCCGCACCAAGGCCAGCGTCCCGGGATGCCCGGACTGGTCGGCCAAGAGCGACGCCAATCCCGCCAATGGCCTGAGCAGCAACTACGGCTGCGCGACCAATTCCAACCTCGCCGCGATGATTGCCAATCCCGAAGACCTGCTGCGCGGCGCGACCTCGACCGGCGAAACGACGGTCATGAGCTCGTCAAAGGCCATCGAAACCTACCGCGAGGCGCAACCGACCGGCGCCAGCGGCCTTCGCAACACTTCAAGCAAGAGTGGGAACTGAACCATGAACGCTCACTGGAAATCCGGGAGCCCCAACGGACGTGACCAGTTCGCCGCCTACCTGTGCGACGAAGCCTCGCTCGACGCCCTGCGCCCGATCGCGATGGAAATGGGCTGGCAGCCGGAGAAGTGCAACAAGGGCGGCCTGCGCAATGCCGTCCAGTCGCTTTCGATTACGGCCAGCCCGAACATCCTGATGGTCGACCTGTCGGAGAGCGGCGACCCGCTCAACGACATCAATGCCCTTGCCGAAGTGTGCGAGCCGGGCACGATCGTCATCGCAGTCGGTCAGGTGAACGACGTTCGCCTCTATCGCGACCTCATTGCCAGCGGCATTCACGACTACCTGCTCAAGCCGCTTTCGCCGGCACAGGTTCGCGATTCCCTCGCGCAGGCGCAGGCGGTGTTCTCCGCGCCCAAAAGCCATGACGCAGGCGCCGCGCGCCAGCACATCGCAACCGCCGTCATCGGTACGCGCGGCGGCGTCGGTGCCTCGACGCTGGCGACTTCCTTGGCCTGGCTGTTCAGCGCCGACCACAAGCTGCCGACCGCGCTGCTCGACCTCGACATTCACTTCGGCACCGGCGCGCTGAGCCTCGACCTGGAGCCCGGCCGCGGGTTGACCGACGCGATCGAGAACCCCAGCCGCATCGACGGTCTGTTCATCGAACGCGCCATGATCCGCGCGAACGACAATCTCGCGATCCTGTCGGCAGAAGCGCCGATCAACGCGCCGCTGATGACGGACGGGGCTGCTTTCGTGCAACTCGAGGAAGAATTCCGCCAGGCATTCGAGATGACCGTCATCGACATGCCGCGCAACATGCTGATCAACTTTCCGCAGCTCATCGCCGATGTGAACGTCGTGGTCCTGGTGACCGAAATGACGCTGGCCTCCGCGCGCGATGCGATCCGCATGCTCTCGTGGCTCAAGTCGCACGCCCCGCAAACGCGGGTGATCGTCGTTGCCAACAAGGTTCAATCGAGCCTTGCCGAAATCAGCAAGTCGGACTTCGAGGCCTCGATCGAGAACAAGATCCAGCTCTCGATCCCCTACGACCTCAAGGCGGCATCGATGGCAGCGAAGCTCGGCCAGACGTTTGCCGATGCCAACCGCTCCAGCAAGGCGGGCAGCGCCATCCGCGATCTCGCCCGGATGATCACCGATGCGGGCGACGATGTCGCAGGGACGCCGGCCGCCGCCAAGTCGCTGCTCGGCAAGCTCGATATCAAGTCGGTCATGAACAAGGTGAGCAAGAAGGCTGCAGCCGACGCCTGACCCCCGGCCGGAAGGGCAACCTTCCGGAGCGGGACACGGCAACAGGCTAGGCGGAAGGCATAGGACAGCATGAACGCACTTCAGCTGATACTGGTCGTAGCGGGACTGACGAGCCTCATTGTGCTCCTCTTCTCGGCTTTCTCGGGGCCTTCGCCGACCAAGGAATCCGCGCGTCGCCTGAGCAGCCTGCGCTACAGGCACTCGGAAAGCGCGACAGCGCGGGTCGAGGCCCAGATGCGCAAGGCCGTGGCCGCGCGCAAACCCAGGATGCACCACATCGCCGGGTCGGGATCGCGCATCGAGGCACTCGCCCTGCGCCTGCACCGCTCGGGCCTGCCCTGGACCCTGTCGCAGTACCTCTACTCTTCGGTCGGCATTGCCGCTGCCGTCACCCTCGTGTTCTTCCTCAAGTCGGGTGCGTTCTTCCTCTCGCTGGCCTTCGGCCTCTTCCTCGGCGCGGGCTTGCCCCACGCAGTGGTCGGCCACTTCATCAAGCGGCGCGCGAACGCCTTCACGGTGAAGTTCCCCGATGCCATCGAACTGCTCGTGCGCGGCCTTCGCTCTGGCCTTCCGGTCACCGAAACGCTGGGCGTGGTCGCCAAGGAAGTCCCCGGTCCGGTAGGCGAGGAATTCAAGCTCGTCACCGAACGCATCAAGATCGGCAAGACCATGGAGGACGCCCTCCAGGAAACCGCCGACCGCCTGGCCATGCCGGAATTCAACTTCTTCTGCATCACCCTGGCCATCCAGCGCGAGACCGGCGGCAACCTGGCCGAAACGCTCGCCAACCTGGCCGACGTCCTGCGCAAGCGCGCGCAGATGAAGCTCAAGATCCGCGCGATGAGTTCGGAATCGAAGGCTTCGGCCTACATCGTCGGCTCACTGCCGTTCATCGTCTTCGCCATGATCTGGTGGATCAACCCGGGCTACATCGGCGAGTTCTTCATCGACGAACGTCTGATCGTTGCGGGCCTGGGCGGCATGGTCTGGATGGGCATCGGCGCCTTCATCATGGCCAAGATGGTCAGCTTCGAGATCTGAGGGACTGGAAACGATGATCCAACAAGCATCCGGCCCGACGCTCCTCGGCTTCGACGTCATCTTCGTCGCAACGCTGCTCGCTGCGGTGGCCGCGGTCGCGATGATGCTCGCCATCTATGCCGCCGTCACCGTGCGCGACCCGATGGCCAAGCGCGTCAAGTCGCTCAACCAGCGTCGCGAGGCGCTCAAGGCTGGCATCGTCACGACCGCGCGCAAGCGCCAGAGCGTCGTTCGCCGTAACGACACGACCGACAAGATGGGCGCCTTCCTCGGCTCCCTGAAGGTCCTGCAGGACAGCCAGCTCAAGGAAATCCAGCAGAAGCTGGCGCAAGCCGGCATCCGCAACAAGGAGTGGGCGGTCGCCGTCGTCTTTGCGCGCCTCGTCGCGCCGATCGTGCTGGGCGTCACCGCCGCTATCGTGATCTACGGCATCGATTACTTTCCGGAATGGAGCAGCTTCAAGAAGTTCGGCGGTTTTGCCGTCGCGCTTCTCGCCGGCTACAAGGGCCCGGACATCTTCATCCAGAACATGATCACCAAGCGCACCGACGCGATCCGCAAGGGTCTCCCGGACGCGCTCGACCTGCTGGTCATCTGTGCCGAAGCCGGTCTGACCGTCGACGCGGCGTTCGAACGGGTCGCCCGGGAACTGGGCCGCGCCTATCCGGAACTGGGCGACGAATTCTCGCTCACCTCGATCGAGCTTTCATTCCTCACCGAACGCCGACAGGCCTTCGAGAACCTTGCCTGGCGCGTCAATCTCGACGCGGTCAGGGGCGTCGTCACCACGATGATCCAGACCGAGCGTTACGGTACGCCGCTGGCTTCGGCCCTGCGTGTACTCTCGGCCGAATTCCGCAACGAGCGCATGATGCGCGCCGAAGAAAAGGCCGCGCGCCTGCCCGCGATCATGACCGTGCCGCTGATCCTGTTCATCCTGCCGACGCTGTTCGTCGTCATTCTCGGCCCGGCGGCCTGCTCGATCGCCGATGCCTTCTCGGGCGGCGGTCCCGGCAGCAACTGACGACTGGCTGCAGGCAAACAAAAGGCCCCTCCCGGAAGATCCGTGGAGGGGCTTTTTGCATGGAGCAACGGCGCGGAACGAATGCCCGGCGAATTGCGATCAGGCGCCCTCGCCGAGAATCCGGCAGGCAACGGCATCGAGCCGCGCCACGAGTTGCGGATCGCGCAGATCCGGTGCCGTCACCAGCGCATGTTCCAGCGCGTAGTCGAAGGGACTGGGTTCGCGCCGGGTCGGCAGGTTCGCGGCAAGCGCCCGCACGGCCTGCCGGGCGAGTTCGGCATTGGCCTTCATCACTTCCAGCACTTCGGAGACTTCGACCGTCGCGTCCGAACCGCGCCAACAGTCATAGTCCGTGACCATGCCCAGCAGGGCGTAAGGCAATTCCGCCTCGCGCGCCAGGCGCGCTTCGGGCATCGCGGTCATGCCGATCACGTCGGCGCCCCATTCACGGTACATCAGGCTTTCCGCCCGGGTCGAAAACTGCGGCCCGTCGATGGCGATGTAGCAACCCGCTTCGTGGACGCTGGCGCCGGCAAGCCGGGCCGCCGCGGTCGCCATGCCGGAAAGGCGGCGGCAGACGGGATCGGCAAGGCTGACGTGCGCAACCATGCCGGGACCGAAGAAACTGTTCTGGCGGCCCACGGTGCGGTCGATGAACTGGTCGACCGCCACGAAGTCCCCCGGTGCCATCGCTTCGCGTAACGATCCTATGGCCGACAGCGCGAGGACGTCCGTCACGCCGCAGCGCTTGAGCACGTCGATATTGGCGCGGTAATTCACTTGCGAGGGCGGCAGCACGTGTCCTGCCCCGTGGCGCGCGATGAAAGTGAAGCGCACACCGTTCAGGCGACCGGTCGTGACCGGTCCGGAAGGCTCGCCGAAGGGGCTGGAAACGGCAATCTCCTGCGCGTCGTCAAGGTCGATGCCGGCGGCCAGTCCCGATCCGCCGATCACTCCGATATGCCAGAAGGGGCTTTTTTCAGCGCGCAAGGATGCCTGCCATGATGATGTCGATCGTATGTTCGCGGTAGCGGTCGCGCAGTCCTTCGGTCAACGTGTCCTGGTCGAAGCAATGCTTGAGCACGAGACGCGCCGAGAAAAACCGGTCCACCGCGCCGGTCACCGTAAAGTAGAATAATTGCGGATCGATTTCACGAAACTTGCCCGCCTTGACCCCATCGCCGATGAGTTGCTCGTAGGCACGGTACATCGGCGAGAGATAGCTGTCGGCGATGCGGCGCGCTTCGGTATCGTCGCTTTCGCGGATAACCCGCATCGTCAGGCGATTGAGGTAGGGCACCATGTAGAAGGTATCGACCACCTTCCACAGATGGCGGCGCAACTTGGCTTCCGGGTCCCAGCCATCCTTGGCGACAAGCGCGTCGACGCTGGTGACGATCGCTTTCCAGTCGCGGTCCAGCAAGGCCTTGAGCAGACCCGCCTTGTTCCCGAAATAGTACTTCACCAGTGCCGAGTTGAGACCGGAACGCAGGCTGAGTTCGGACAGCGAGATATCGATGACATCGCCATCGCGCATGATCTCGCTGGCGGTGTCCAGCAACAGGGCGCGGGCACCGGGCGGTACGCCCGCGACCTCACTTTCACCCTTCGCCATCGGCTGGTCCTTCATCGCACCCATCTGTCCTGCACTGTCATTTCGGTCCCATCCGGATCGCTCCGTCCAGGCGGACCGCTTCGCCGTTCATGTAGTCATGTTCAAGCATGAAAAGGGCTAGATCGGCATATTCCCCCGGTTTTCCGAGCCGTTTGGGAAACGGAACCATCGCCGCAAGCGCCTGCTGCACCTGATCGGGCATCCCGGCCATCATCGGCGTTTCGAAAATGCCCGGCAGAATCGTGTTCACGCGGATCCCCTCGTTCATCAGGTCGCGCGCGATCGGCAGGGTCATGGCCAGCACGCCGCCCTTCGACGCGGCATAGGCGGCCTGACCGACCTGTCCGTCCTGCGCCGCCACCGAAGCGGTATTGACGATGGCCCCGCGCGAGCCCGCCTCGTCCACCGGATCGAGCGTCACCATCCCCGCGGCCGATCTGGCAATGCAGCGGAATGTGCCCACGAGGTTGATCGCGATCGCCTTCTCGAACAGACCCATGTCATGCGCACGCGGCGCGCCGGTTTCCCGGTTCTTGCCGACTGTCTTGGATGCCGGCGCAATGCCGGCGCAATTGACGAGCACCCGTTCCTGCCCATGGGCCGCCCTCGCCTTTCCGAAACCGGCATCGACACTGGCATCGTCCGTCACATCGACTGCGCAGAACACGCCGCCGATTTCGGCGGCCAGTGCCTCGCCGGCCTCGGCATTAAGGTCGAAGATCGCAACCCTGACGCCCTTTGCCGCCAAAGCACGCGCCGTCGCCGCCCCCAGGCCCGAAGCCGCCCCGGTCACCACCGCCGACACAGACCTGTCGAGTTTCATGCCGTTTCCTTTTCCTGCACACACTGGCCCCTTGCGGGCAATTTAATCACTCGATTAAATTGCCCGCCGCGGCTGGTCAATGCGCAAGAAAATTATCCGGCGATATTGGCAGGTCGCAAACGGACGTACGGAAAAATTGCGATAGTCCCCGAGGCCCGTACAGGCCTTGCAGATCAGCATGGCAACAAGTGATCTCATCAGGCCGCTGGCACGCAACAAATTTGCCCAATTCATGGACGAGACCGATCCTCTGTAACACATCGCCGAATGTCGGTTCCAATTTGCACGACAAGCCTCAAATCCCACGCAATTCCGCACTGTTGCGCCGATAACACAGCCAGCAACACAATTTGCACACCGCCCACGATAACCATTGAAAGCCAGTTACGGCGGGGCAAGAAAGCCAGATGACAAAGGGAAGACACTCTTGCCTGCCGTCAAAAACGGGTTGCTTGCCCAGCTTGGTCACACAATCGGCAAGCGCACGAAAATAAGGGACACCAACTGTGAAAAATCCAATCAAGAAGGCCGTCCTGCGGAGCGGCACCTGCTTGTCAGTCTCCGCACTTCTGCTTGCTGGCCACGCACAAGCTCAGGAGGCGACTGCGGACGACGCCGATGCCGGTGAAGTCATCATCGTCACGGGCTCGCGCATTACCAGCCCGAACCTGACCTCTTCCAGCCCGGTTTCGGTCGTCAGCGGCGACACGTTCAAGGAATTCAACTCTCCGAGCGTCGAATCCCTTCTGGCCTCGAACCCTCAGTTCCTTCCGGAAAGCGGTCCTGCCGTTAATAACGGCAACCCCGGTGCGGCATCGCTGAACCTGCGCGGCCTCGGGGATCAGCGCACCCTCGTGCTTGTCGATGGCAAGCGAATGGTTTCCTACGACTACAACGGCGTGGTCGACGTAAACTCGATCCCGACCGCGTTGATCAAGCGCGTCGATGTCCTGACCGGTGGCGCATCCGCGGTTTATGGTTCGGACGCCGTGTCCGGTGTTGTCAACTTCGTCCTCGACGACGAGTTCAAGGGCCTTCGCTTCGACGGCTCGACGCAGTTGACGAGCCGCGGCGACGCTCCGGTCTATGACGTCAACCTGACCGGCGGCCTGGAACTGGGCGACCGTGGCAACATCGTTGCTTCCGTCGGCTACCTGAAGCGGGGGCTCATCTTCCAGTCCGACCGCAAGTTCTCGGCCTTCGCGCTCGACTCCGACGATCTGGTTTCGCCCGGCGGATCCTCCACGGCCGTTCCGACCGTCTTCGACAACACCTTTGCGAACACCGATGCCGACTATTACCAGATCGGCGCCGGCGATGACCTGGTTCCGTTCTATCAGCCCTACAACTACGCCCCGCCGAACTATCTGATCACGCCTCAGAAGCGTTGGCTCGGCACCGTCCTTGCCAAGTACGAAGTGGCCGACGGCGTCGAAGTTTACGGTCGCGGAAGCTACATTCGCAGCAAGGTAAACAGCCAGAGCGCGCCGACCGGCACCTTCGGCTATTCCTTCAACATCTTCCCTGACAACCCGTACCTGACCGATCAGCAGCGCGATCTGTTCTTCAACGGCATTGGAACAATCAACGCCGACGGATCGACGACGGTGAACATCCGCAGGCGCATTGTCGAAAGCGGTGGCCGTACGACCACTTACGACAACGAGTCGTGGCAGGCCGTGCTGGGTGTTCGTGGCGATCTGTCCTCTACCTGGAGTTACGACGTCTTCGGCCAGTACGCCAAGACGACCCGCAACATCGCCTACCTCAACGACATCACTTATGCCCGCGTCGCACAGGCGCTGGACGCGGTTCAGGTGGGTTCGGACATCGTCTGCCGTGACGCGAGCAACGGCTGCGTTCCGATCAATCTGTTCACCACCACTCCTCTGTCTTCCGATGCCGTTTCGTTCATTTCGGCAAGTGGCCGTGAGCGCGACGTAACGCAGCAGTGGGTCGCTGGCGCAGCTCTGTCGGGTAGTTTCGGTTCGATTTCTCCGTGGTCGGATACGGATATCGGTGTTGCACTGGGCCTTGAGTACCGTAAGGAAAAGGCGCGTGCTGACATCGACGAGGCTTTTGCTTCGGGCGATCTGATCGGTTACGGTCAGGGCATTCCCTTCCCGGCGTTCAGCTACGACGTGAAGGAAGCCTACGGCGAATTGCTGATCCCGATCGTCTCCGACCGCCCCGGATTCCGCGAACTGACTCTCGAAACCGGCGCGCGCTATTCGGACTATTCGTCTGTGGGCAGCGTCTTCACCTGGAAGGCAGGCGCGAACTGGACCCCGGTCGATGGTGTTCGCTTGCGCGGCATGTTCCAACGGGCCGTACGCGCTCCGAACATGTATGAGCTTGCGACTCCGAAGGTATCGAGCATCGACAACCTCGACACGGATCCGTGCGCTGGCACCAATCCGAACGGCAACGCCACCCTGACCGATCTGTGCATTGCAACGGGCGCTCCGGTTGGTCAGATTGGCCGCATTCCTGCGCCGGTCGCAGGTCAGATCAATGCCTTCTCTGGCGGCAACATCGATCTGAAGGCCGAAAAGGCCAACACGATCACCATGGGCGTTGTGCTCAATCCGCCGAGCATCCCGGGCATGACCCTGTCGGTCGACTACTACGACATCAAGATCAACAACGCGATCGACACGCTCGGCGGCTCGCCGCAGAATGTCGTGGATGCGTGCTATAATATCATCCAGGATGCGAATAGTCCGTATTGTCAGGCCATTCACCGCAACTCGCTCAGCGGTTCGCTGTCGGGCGGCATCGACTTCGGCGTTGACCAGTTCCAGTTCAACGCAGCATCGCGCAAGACGCGTGGTGTCGACGTGCAGTTCGACTATAAGCGCCCTGTCGGCGCTTTCACGGTCGGCCTGAACGTGGCTGGAACGTATGTGGCCACCTACAAGAAGCAGGGCGCATCGTTCCTTCCGGAAACCGAATGTGCCGGTCGCTTCGGCTTTGCCTGCAACTTTGCTCCCATGCCCAAGTGGAAGCATACCGCAACGCTCACCTTCGGCGGCGACAATTTCAATCTCGCCGGTCGCTGGCGCCTCATCGGAGGTGTGAAGCAAGACTCCGGAACGGACATTCTGAAGTCCAAGATCCCCAGCGTCAGCTACTTTGACTTCACCGCGAATTTCAACGTGGAGGAATCGTATACGCTCCGTCTCGGCATCCAGAATGCCTTCGACAAGCAGCCGCCGATCGTCGGTTCGGCTGCAGGTGGTACGGCGTACAACGCGGCGAATACGTTCCCGTCCGTGTACGATGTGCTGGGTCGGACGTTCTTCGTCGGCCTGACGGCAAAATACTGAGAAATCTCTAAATGAGATTGGCTTGATCGGGGAGCGGCTGACAGATCGTCAGCCGCTCCCTTTTTTGTGGCGTCAATGCGGTTAGCGCGTCCTCCAGACGCCATGTCACGCCACAAAGCCGTCAGAAACTCTTGCCGCAGCACAGCTGAACGCGGGTCGGGCCTGATGTGCGAAGCAACTCTGATCCGACAAATGGTGAAATATTGGGTTCGGGACCAGTGATGTTTGGAGTGCTTGCACTCCTGTCACTTCCGTCAACACTATCTTCACCATGAAGCGATATAGATCGTGCCGCGGCTTAGGCGGGGAAGCTAACGTCGCGAAACGATGCATGTGAAGAAGCAGGTCCCCGTCACGACTGCAAAATGGGTTCGTCAAATCAAAATGCGCTGTCGATAGGCAATCACAGCAGAGGGGCAAAGATTGTGAAAGCGATTCCAACCAAGGCGGTACTCCACAGTGCGATCTGCCTTGCGGCATTGGCCATTGGCGGCACTTCCGCCTCTGCGCAGGATGCAGCCGAGGCAGCGGAGCAAGGTGATCCGATCATCGTCACGGGATCGCGCATCGCACGGCCTGAACTGGCAGCAGCCAATCCCGTGGTCACCGTATCCAACGAGGACATCGCGGCATCCGGCACGATCAACCTGACCGACTATCTGCAGACCCTTCCCGCGCTCCAGAATTCCTTCAGCTCCTATGACAGCAGCGGAGATCGTGCAGGTATCGGCACGACTGGCCTCAATCTGCTGGACCTGCGCAATCTCGGCGCCGAACGCACGCTCGTGCTCATCGACGGACGGCGTCAGGTCGCTGCCTTCAAGGGCATTCAGGCCGTCGACATCAACACCATTCCGACCGACCTCGTCGAACGTGTCGAGGTACTGACCGGTGGCGCTTCGGCCATCTATGGCGCGGACGGCGTTTCCGGCGTCGTCAACTTCATCCAGAAGAAGGACTTCGAGGGTGTGACAGCGCGCGTCCAGAACGGCATTTCCAGCCGTGGCGACGCCGGACAGCGCCTGATCGCCCTTACCGCAGGCCACAACTTCGCACAGGGTCGGGGCAATTTTGCCATCGCCTGGGAACATGGAGAACAGGATCGGTTAACCCAGCAACAGCGCAAGCGCTATTCGGGCACAAACCGGACGGGTTTCTATTTCAACCCCAACAAGATTTCGGCGACGGGCCAGCTCGTCAGCGGCGAACCGTTTTACGTCCCGCTCGATGACGTTCACTATTTCGACACCTCGCGCGAAGGCGGTATCGACGTCAACTACGACGGCGTTCCGGACTTCTTCGGCGCGCAGGGCACGCCTTTCGATCCCGGCGAGATCCTTCAGCCTACGCCGCCGGGTCAGCAGCCCTATCTCTATCGTCGCGGTGGAGACGGCACCCTGGTCTCCGACTACGGTACGGACCTCTTGCCTGAAACCAATCGCGACATCGTCAGCGCCGTCGCGCATTTCGATTTCAGCGACGCCTTCACACTCTATGCCGAAGGCAAGTACGCCAACACGCAATCCTTCAGCCTCGGCCAGCCGACTTACGACTATTACCTCTTCATCCAGGCCGACAACCCGTACATCCCGGACGCCGTCCGCCCGTTCATCTTTCCCGTTAGTCCGTTCGGCGACCCCTTCGGGCCCGCTGGCGTTATGGTCAACCGCGACAACTTCGACTTCGGTCGCCGCGGCGAGAACATCGAGCGCGAGACCATCCGCACGGTCATTGGCGCCAAGGGCGACATTTCGCCGAACCTTTCTTACGATCTTTCCTACGTTTACGGGCAGACCAAGGTTACCGCGAACTACATCGGCAACATCCTGAGCGATCGCTTCTACGCCGCGATCGACGCGGTCAGCGATGGCGCTGGCGGCGTGACCTGCCGGGCCAATGTGATGCCGGGCTGGACTCCTTTTCAGCCCGTAGTCTACACGCGCGCGCCGATCCCGCCGGTAACCTTCTCGCCGGGCGACTGCGTCCCGCTCAACATTTTCGGCGAAGGCGTGGCATCGCAGGAAGCCATCGACTGGATCAGCGCCGACACCACCGACCGCACGAAGCTGACCCAGCATGTCGTCAACGGTGCGATCACCGGCAACACCGGGTCCATGTTCGAATTTCCCGGCGGCCCGCTCGGCTTTGCTGTCGGCGGTGAATATCGCAAGGAAAAGAGCAGCTTCGTGCCCGATCCGCTCGTTGAGCAGGGGTTGACCTGGACCAACGTTCTGGGTCGCTCGAAGGGCCAGTTCGATGTCTGGGAAGCCTTCGCGGAGGTCAACGCACCGCTGCTTGCCGACATGCCACTGGCGCATCGGCTCGATGTGGACGCGGCCATCCGTTTCGCCGATTATTCGACGGTGGGTTCCACCACCGCATGGAAGATCGGCGCAAACTGGGCGCCGGTGCGCGACATCGCCTTGCGCGGCACGTATTCGCACGCCGTTCGCGCGCCGAACATCACCGAACTGTTCGGGGCTAGCTCGCAGACTTTCCTCGCGGTCAACGATCCATGCAGCTTCGTGCAGGTGCAGAATGGCAGCCAGTACCGCGCCGCCAACTGCCAGGCCCTGCTGACCAGCCTTGGCGTGTCCGATCCTGCCAGCTTCATCGGCCAGTCCAACCGGGTTGGCGGCCTCGTCACCGCCAATCGGGATTTGCGTGAGGAAACCGCCAAGACCTTTACCGCAGGCGTGGTGATCCAGCCCAGCTTCATTCCGCGCCTTGTCGTGACGGCCGACTGGTATGACATCAAGATCGACGATGCCATCAACACCGCCAGCGCCGACCAACTTGCCGGGCTTTGCGTCGACCAGCAATCGCTCGACAACATCTATTGCGGTGCGATCACAAGGCAGGGTTCCGGTGACGCCAACCCGGGCTTCATCTCCGGCTTCACGCTTTCACCGTTCAACGTCGCGAACTTCAAGACCTCGGGTCTCGACTTTACCGTCAGCTATGCGCATCCGACCGCAAGCGCCGGCACCTTCGGCCTGCGTCTCGTCGGCAATTACCTGCATGAGCTGAAGTTCATCCCCATCCCGGGCGCCGAAGCCGTCAACAGGGCCTATCTGCCCGGATCGCCGAAGTTCCAGATCACCACGGACCTCACCTGGGCGAAGGGCCCGGTCAGCTTCGACTGGCAGATCAACTACGCGTCGAGCACCTATCGCTTCGACCGTCAGACCATTGCCAACACCCCCGACATCGTCGCGCCGGAGTACCTGAAGTACAAGGAGCGCTTCACGCACGATCTCAGCTTCCGGGTCCAGGCATCGCAGCGGTTTGAATTCTACGGCGGCGTGAACAACATGTTCGACCAGAAGCCGTCGTTCGCCCTGCTCAACTATGCCGGTGCCGAATCGGGCCTCAATACACCGGTCAGTGCAGTGGGCCGCTTCTTCTTCGTCGGAGCGCGCGTGAAGATGGCAGACATCTTCGGCGGGCCGCAGTAAGCCCGACGTATCCAGTACATGCAGAAAGGGCGGGGGGTTTCCGGAGCCCCCCCCTTTTTTT
>NZ_CCBH010000173.1:0-364 GCF_001368935.1 Novosphingobium sp. KN65.2 | reverse complement strand
GCCTATTTCCGTTGCGGTGAATTTCCGGCGCGACATGCTGCATCCTTCGCCTACCGATCCCACGGCGGACCCGCGATTTATTCCGCGCACAATCACCGCCAGCAATTGAAGCGACGGCGCGCTAGGCGCTCAATTCGGCAAGCCGGTGTGGGCGCTGATCCCCATCCCGGCCAGCTCCTCAATGAGCCAGTCTCGAAAGTCCGAAATGGATTTCGCGCCTTCGGCCCTCAAGGCGGCAACGTCTTCCTCTTTGAAACTCCAATCGTCCTTGCCGATGTGGCGCAAGGCGCGCCAAACGCAATGCTTCTGATAGCTGTAGAGGGCATAGCGTGGAAAGTACGCTAAACAACGCTAAGGGAGAACG
>NZ_CCBH010000172.1:0-7567 GCF_001368935.1 Novosphingobium sp. KN65.2 | reverse complement strand
GGCGCGGGCAGGGGGGCGCCGGGGGCGCCCGCCGATCCGAGCGCGGCGAACTTTCACGAGCTGCGCAAACGCATGAAGTACCACTGGTATCACGCGCGCCTGCTGGTGCAGATCTGGCCCGAAGTCATGAAGGCGCGGGCAGATCAGCTCAGCCTGCTGGCCGATAACCTCGGGCTCCATCACGACATTGCCGTATTCGAGCAGCGGCTGACCGATCTCCATGCCGGCGGCGCGCATCCCCATGCGGTGGCCTGCCTGCAGTCTCTCGCCCTGGAGCGCCGCGAGGCGCTCGAACGGACGAGCAAGCCCCTGATCGAGCGGATCCTCGCGCAATCTGCCGAGGACCTTGAGGGGCATTGGGGGAAGCTGTGGCAGATCTGGCGCGCTGGCACCGCGCACAAGAGGGATTGAGCCGGGCATGGCCATCGAGATCGAGCGCAAGTTCCTCGTCGAGGGTGACGGCTGGCGTAGCGCGGTCGCCGCGAAGAAGCGGATCCGCCAGGCCTACCTGTCGAATGGCGGGAAGGCGGGGGTGCGGATCCGCATCATCGACGAGGAGAGGGCCAAGCTGACGATCAAGTCGCGGGGCAAAGGGGGTGGCAAGGCCCTTTCACGCTCCGAGTTCGAATACCAGGTGCCGATCGAGGATGCGCGGGCGATGCTGGAACTGCGGCGCGGCCTCGTCATCGACAAGGTCCGTCACCTCGTCCCGGCGGGCGGCGGGCGGACTTGGGAGATCGATGTCTTTGCGGGCGAGCACGAGGGGCTTGTCCTTGCCGAGATCGAGCTGGGCAGCGCCGACGAGGCGGTGGACCTGCCGGAATGGATCGGGCGCGAGGTGACTTCGGACCCGCACTACAGCAACGCGGCGCTCGCACAGGGCGGCTGAACATCGGGTAATCTGCGGTTCAGGTTGAGGGGATAGGTTTCGGCTTCGCAACGGCTTGAGTCACAGGAGATCCCTCAATGCGAATTGCCCCCCGCAACTGTGTGATCGGTGCCGCGATCCTGGCGGTGCTTGGCGCCGGCGCAGCCGAAGCCGCCGCGGCAAGTCTTCACACGATGAAGGTCGATGCGCCGGATGGCGCGGTCGTCCACGTCCAGTACACCGGCGACGTCGTGCCCAGGGTGGAGTTCGTCCCGGTCGATCAGGTCGTCTCAGCCGATCGGGCCGATCCGGCGATGATGCTCATGGCCGATCCCTTCGCCGGCATGGGGCGCATCTCGGCCATCGTGGATGCGCAGATGAATGCGATGATGCAGCGTGTCGCGCTCATGCAGCAGCAGGCCGCGCAGATGCAGGCGCAGGCAGCGGCCACTCCGGCAGTAGCCGGCAATGCCGCCCCCGGCTTCACGATGGTCGGTAACGTGCCGCAGGGCATGCACGTGACCTATTACTCTGCCACGACGAGCGCAGACGGCTGCACCCGCACCGTATCCTACAGCTCCGACGGTTCGGGCGCCGCGCCGAAGATGGTCGAGGCCGCATCCGATGTCTGCGATGCCGCCGATGCGAACCGTTCGGCGATGCCCGCCGCGATCCCCGCCGCGATCCCCGCCAAGGCCGAGGTTCCGGCCAAGGTGCCGGAAGGCCCCGGCCAGAAAGTCTGAAATCCCCCGCAAGAAGTCCCCTGCAAGTAACGTGTCCCGACTGAAAAGGGGCGGCCCGGATCCCTTCCGCGCCGCCCCACTTTTCGTATCGGTCCGCGCGCAGTTTCCGGTCGGACAACTGGGGGTTCCCCGAGGCCCCGACAGGGAGGGGGTGGGGCCAAGGGTCGCGCAAATGCGCGGCGTATGACGCCCGGACGGGCGCCTGCGCGTGAAGTGCCTACTTCAGCGTTTCGAGGTAATCGATGATTTCCTTGCGCTTGGCGGCATCTGGCTGGCTGATGACCATCTTGGTGCCGGGAACCATCTTGAGCGGACCCGCCAACCAGGTGTCCAGCGTACTGCGGTTCCAGGTGATCCCGGACTTCGCCAGTGCAGGCGAGAAGTTGTAGCCCGCGACCTCACCGGCCTTGCTGCCGACGATGCCGGAAAGGGTCGGGCCAACGCCGTTCTTGCCGGGTTCGACCGCGTGACAGACCTTGCACTGCATGAATGAGGGCGGCGGTGCGACGGGCGCCGCGGCTGCAGCCGATACCATCTTGGCGGCAGGCGCAGCCGCGGTTGCCTTCGCTTCGGCTTGCGGCTTGGCCGTTTCTGCCACTTCAGGGGTGGAAACTTTCTGCATGGCTGCGTCCGGCGTCGCAGCATCCGGCGTCGCAGCGTCCGGTGTTGCGGAAGCGGTAGCCACTTCCTCGCTCGATGCCTGTTCCGCCGGCTCGCTACCGGCATCCTGCGTTGCGGTATCGGTCGTGGCCTCGGTCTCGGAGCCGCCGCATGCGGCGAGCAGCGTCATGGGGGCAAGGGCAAGCAGGAAGCTGGAACGCATCGAAATTTCTCCTTCGCGGGCATTCGTATCGCACTGATCCGGGGAATGAAAGCGCGCGCAAGCCGGCGCGAGAATCCCTTGCCATGGGAAATCGCTTCCGTTGTTCCGCCACTCGGCCTATCGCGCCGCTCCGCAATGACGAAGACTTTCCGCCCCTCGACTCTGCGCGGCGAACTGCGCGCCACCCTGCGTCTTGCGGGACCCTTGGCGTTGGCCAACCTGCTGCAGATGGCGGTCTTTGCCACCGACGTCATTTTCGTGGCGCGGCTGGGCCAGCAGGCGCTGGCTGCATCGAGCCTTGCCATCGCCCTGATCGCGGTGATGATGATGGGGCTGAACGGCGTCACCAGCGCCGTCGCCCCGCTGATTGCCGCCGAACTGGGGCGGCGCAGCAACGCGGTGCGCGAAGTGCGTCGCTCGACGCGCATGGCGCTGTGGGTGGCGGTCATTCTCGGCATCGCCGCATTCCTTGTCAGCCTGAAGGGTGAGTGGCTGATGCTGGCGACCGGGCAGGACCCCGAAGTCTCCGCACTCGCGAGCCACTTCCTTGTCATCGTCTCGATCGCGATAACGCCGATGGCGGTCTCCAACGTCCTGCGCACGTTCGTCTCGGCGCTGGGACGGCCGATATTCGCGACGCTCATCACGGCACTGTCGATTCTCGTGAACGCGCTGGGCAACTACACGCTGGTCTTCGGCAATTTCGGTGCGCCGGCGCTGGGGCTGACGGGTTCGGCGCTGTCGAGCATCATCACCGCCTGCACGGCAGTGCTGGCCTACTCCACCGCAATCGCGCGGGACCGCAACCTGCGGCGCTTCCACATCTTCGGTCGCTGGTGGCGCCCGGAGTGGAGCCGCTTGCGCCAGATCCTTGCGCTCGGCCTGCCGATCGCGCTGACGCTGGTCGCGGAAGGCGGCCTGTTCAGCGGAGCGGCCTTCCTGATGGGCCGCATCGGCGAGGCGCAACTGGCCGCGCATACCCTTGCGCTGCAGATCGCTTCCTTCGCTTTCCAGGTGCCGTTCGGAATCGGCCAGGCCGCGACGATCCGGGTCGGTTATCACTACGGTGCGGCCAATCGCCTCGCCATCGGCCATGCCGGCTGGGCGGCGATCATCATCGGTCTGGCGTTCACCTCGGCCTCGGCCGGCGCGATGCTGGCGTTCCCGAAGCTGATCCTCTCGGCCTACATCGACGTGTCGGCGCCCGCCAACGCGGCGCTGATCGCCTTTGCCCTGCGCTACCTGTTCGTCGCCGCGATCTTCCAGCTGACCGACGGACTGCAGGCGGTGGGCGCGGGGGCGCTGCGCGGCATCCAGGATACCCGGGTGCCGATGACGATCGCCATCTTCGGGTATTGGGCGGCAGGGTTCGGCGTGGCCGTGGTCCTGGCGTTCTGGACCCCGCTGGAGGGCGTCGGCGTCTGGGTCGGCCTTGCCGTCGGCCTGACGGTGGCGGCGATCCTGTTGCTCGCGCGCTGGCACTGGCGCGAACGCTTCGGCCTCCTGCCCAGGTAAGGCGCGCAACAGGGCGCGGCCTCGCTCGGTGCGTCCGATACCGGAACCGCCCTGCAAATTTTTTAGCATGGAGCCGCTTGACGCCCTCGGGGTGCAAGACCATATCCCCGCCGTTGGCACTCTCAAAGCGGGAGTGCCAATTTCAGATTCTTGCTCATAGGATTAGGGAGTATCCAATGACTTTCCGCCCGCTGCACGACCGTGTTCTCGTGCGCCGCGTCGAGGCCGAGGAAAAGACGGCCGGTGGCATCATCATCCCCGACAGCGCCAAGGAAAAGCCCGCAGAGGGTGAAGTGGTCGCTGCCGGCAACGGCGCCCGCGCCGAAAACGGTACGGTTACCCCGCTCGACGTCAAGGTTGGCGATCGCGTGCTTTTCGGCAAGTGGTCCGGCACCGAAGTCAAGGTCGACGGTGAAGACCTGCTGATCATGAAGGAAAGCGACATCCTCGGCGTCATCGCCTGAGCCTGTTCGCAATCATCCATCTGATATTCTAAAAGGAATTCTACAATGGCAGCTAAGGACGTAAAGTTCTCGCGCGACGCCCGTGAGCGCATTCTCGCCGGTGTCGACACCCTCGCCAATGCCGTCAAGGTGACCCTGGGCCCCAAGGGCCGCAACGTCGTCATCGAGAAGAGCTTCGGCGCTCCGCGCATCACCAAGGACGGCGTCACCGTCGCCAAGGAAATCGAACTCAAGGACAAGTTCGAGAACATGGGCGCGCAGATGATCCGCGAAGTGGCTTCGAAGGCCAACGACGCGGCCGGTGACGGCACCACCACCGCCACCGTTCTTGCCCAGGCGATCGTTCGCGAGGGCATGAAGTCGGTTGCCGCCGGCATGAACCCGATGGACCTCAAGCGTGGTATCGACCTCGCCGTGACCAAGGTCGTCGAGAACCTGAAGAGCCGTTCGAAGGAAGTCTCGGGCACTGCCGAGATCGCCCAGGTCGGCATCATCTCGGCCAACGGTGACACCGAAGTCGGCGAGAAGATCGCCGAGGCGATGGAAAAGGTCGGCAAGGAAGGCGTCATCACCGTCGAAGAGGCCAAGGGTCTCGAATTCGAACTCGATGTCGTCGAAGGCATGCAGTTCGACCGCGGCTACCTTTCGCCCTACTTCGTCACCAACCCGGACAAGATGACGGTCGAACTCGAAAACCCGTACATCCTGATCCACGAGAAGAAGCTCTCGAACCTGCAGTCGATGCTGCCGATCCTCGAAGCCGTGGTGCAGTCGGGCCGTCCGCTCCTCATCATCGCCGAGGACATCGAGGGCGAGGCTCTGGCCACCCTCGTCGTCAACAAGCTGCGTGGCGGCCTCAAGGTCGCTGCCGTCAAGGCTCCGGGCTTCGGTGACCGTCGCAAGGCCATGCTGGGCGACATCGCCACGCTGACCGCCGGCGAGATGATCTCGGAAGACCTCGGCATCAAGCTCGAGAACGTCAGCCTGAACATGCTTGGCGAAGCCAAGAAGGTCACGATCGACAAGGACAACACCACCATCGTCGATGGTTCGGGTTCGGCCGAAGAGATCAAGGCTCGCGTCGAGCAGATCCGTGCGCAGATCGAAGTCACCACTTCGGACTACGACCGTGAAAAGCTGCAGGAGCGTCTTGCCAAGCTCGCTGGCGGCGTTGCCGTGATCAAGGTCGGCGGCGCTTCGGAAGTCGAAGTGAAGGAGCGCAAGGACCGCGTCGACGACGCTCTCCACGCGACCCGCGCTGCGGTTGAGGAAGGCATCGTCCCCGGCGGCGGTACGGCTCTCCTCTACGCCACCAAGGCTCTCGAAGGCCTCAAGGGTGCCAACGACGACCAGACCCGCGGTGTGGACATCATCCGCCAGTCGATCATGGCTCCGGTTCGCCAGATCGCGACCAACGCCGGCTTCGACGGTGCGGTCGTCTCGGGCAACCTGCTGCGTGAAAACGACGAGACGCAGGGCTTCAACGCTGCCACCGACACCTACGAGAACCTCGTGGCTGCCGGCGTTATCGACCCGACCAAGGTCGTTCGCACTGCCCTGCAGGACGCGGCTTCGGTCGCAGGCCTTCTGATCACCACCGAAGCGGCGATCAGCGAAGCCAAGGAAGACAAGCCCGCCATGCCGATGCCCGACATGGGCGGCATGGGCGGCATGGGTGGCATGGGCGGCTTCTAAGCCAGCCCGGCCATCGGCCGAACGAAAACGGGCCGGGAGGAGCGATCCTCCCGGCCCTTTTCTTTGGCCGTGCATGACGGCACTGAGGCTCGATCGGGACCTTTATGGGCCCCGCTCTCAGCCGTCCGGCAACATTTCCCCCAGATGAACGAATCCGTCGTGCAAACGGCGAAAAACTGCGGCTTTGCGCAACTACTCGCAGCATCCCGGCAATTCATCGCGAATGGCTGGCGATTCGCCGCCATTTCCTTCATATTTCAGGAACTGGGACGCTGTAGGCTTCAAGAGATATGACCGGGTCTAGCACATTCATCGCAAGGTGCCTGCGTGGCGCCACTCGCCTGACCGCCGTTGCCGCGATGGCGCTGGCGGCGATGACGCCGATTGCGCCTGCCCATGCGGGCGATACCGTCACTGCCGAGAACGTCGGCGACGTTCGCCAGACTTTCGATTCCGTGTTCGGTACCGAGCTTCGCGGCCCGCCGACATATGCGACGCAGTTCGAGAAGCAGCTCGCATCGGTGGCCGAAGCATCCAAGGGCCGCATTGGCGTGGCTGCAGTGGATCTCGCCACCGGACGCACGATAGAAGTGCTGGGCGACCAGCGCTTCCCGATGGCCAGCACCAGCAAGATTGCCATCGCTGCAACCTTCCTCGCCGGTGTCGAAAAGGGCAAGTGGAGCCTCACCAGCGAATTTCCGCTGATGGTCCCGGTCGCCTCGGCGCCGTTCTCCAGCCCGGTCGCGCCGGTTCGTCCCGGCGCCTATCTCTCGGCGCGCGAACTCATCGAGCAGATGATCACCCGCTCCAACAACTACGCGACCGATGCGTTGCTCAAGGTCGTGGGCGGGCCCAAGGCAGTCAACGACTGGGTGCACAACGTCGCCGGTATCGAGGACTGGCACCTCGATCGCGATATCGCCACGCTGGTGCGCGACGACGGCGCGATCGATCCGGCGCAGGTGATCGACAAGCGCGACAGCGCCACGCCGCTCGCCATGGTCAAGCTGCTGAACGGCATCTACGACGGCAAGTGGATGAAGGCGGAAAGCCGCGACGTGATCCTCGGCGCGATGAGCCGCTGCCGTACCGGTCGTCGCCGCATTCCGGCGATGATGCCCGACGGCGTGACCGTCTCGCACAAGACCGGTTCGCTCAACAACACTTCCAGCGACGTCGGCATCATCCAGACCCCGGAAGGCCATGCCTTTGCCGTGGCCATCTATGTCACCGGGCAGGGCAGCCGCCCCAATCGCGAGGCGCGCATCGCCCAGATCGCCCGCGCCGTCTATGACGGCTACCTGACCGAAAGCTCCAGCTACCGCCGCACAGCTTCGCGCTGAGGCGCAGCAGGTCGCAGGCCCGGCCCGGTCGCACCGGGTTTCGCCTTCGCGCGAGCCATGCCCGCGTGGATCGGACGTTCCAGGCAAAAGCAAAGGCCCGCCGGACCGAAGTCCGG